>JASJDX010000247.1 GCA_030064975.1 Pleurocapsa sp. MO_192.B19 | reverse complement strand
ATAATTTTACAGGCTTTACCATACTGTTCTATTCCCACCACCTTGCTAGCTCCACGACAGAGAGCTTCTCCTCCCATCGAACCATTCCCCGCGCATAAGTCCAGCCAGCAACTACCTACAAGGCGATCGCGCCAGATATTAAACAAAGCTTCTCTAACCCTCGCAGAAGTGGGTCGTGTTCTCTGTCCTGGTACTGTTTTCAATTGCCGATTACCATAAATTCTCATATTTTTCACCAGATGACTGTTACTCTGATTCAAAAGTGACCATTAGCTGCTCATTATTGTAAAATTACTTAATATAATAAGAAATAGATTGCGGTGAGTAGTCCTTTGAATTGAAAATTTTAGTTCATGAAGAAAATGTCAATTCAAAATGAAAATTTAAACTACCCAGCAATTTTATCTACCAAAAACTAGACTTTTTTAGTTAGGCTGGAGTTATTATCAAAATTCATATATGTATCTAATAAACATATAGCTATGAAAAAAAGTTGTCAGACTAAACCAGAAAAAAGATGGAATCTTACTCCAGTTTCTCAGCTAAATAGCCACCAGAAAAACCACAAAAGAGCCACTTCAATCGGTCGATTAGCTGCTGGCTGGATGATTTTGCAAACTTTTTTCCTGGCAACCCCTGTCTTAGCTCAGCAAAAACTCAAAAACGATCTTAGCTATAGTCAGTTTTTAGAGAAGTTAGAACAAGATCAAGTTACTAAGGTAGAGCTTGATGATACTACTAACCAAGCCAGTGTAACTCTCAAAGGGCAATCCAAAGAAGATTCTCCCAAACAAGTTGTTTTATTTGACCAAAATCAAGATTTAATCCCAAAAATTAGAGCAAAAAACGTGGATTTAAGTCTTAAAACCTCCATCGATCGCTCTCAGACAGTTGGTGTACTGTTAAACTTGCTGATCTTTTTTGTCCTGTTATCAGGGCTGATTATGATTGTGCGCCGCTCTGCCAGTGCTTCTGGTCAAGCTTTAAATTTTGGTCGCTCCAAAGCTAAGTTTCAAATGGAAGCCAAAACGGGAATTCAATTTAATGATGTAGCAGGTATTGAAGAAGCCAAGGAAGAGCTACAAGAAGTTGTCACCTTCCTTAAAGAGCCAGAAAAATTTACTGCTGTTGGCGCCAAAATTCCTCGAGGAGTATTACTAGTAGGTCCTCCAGGGACAGGAAAAACTTTATTAGCTAAAGCGATCGCAGGAGAAGCAGGCGTACCGTTTTTTAGCATCTCAGGTTCAGAATTTGTAGAAATGTTTGTCGGGGTTGGTGCATCCCGTGTCCGTGATTTATTTAAAAAAGCCAAAGAAAATGCTCCTTGTTTAGTATTTATCGATGAAATTGATGCCGTTGGTCGTCAGAGAGGCGCGGGCATTGGTGGAGGTAATGACGAACGAGAGCAAACTTTAAATCAGCTACTAACCGAAATGGATGGCTTTGAAGGCAACAGTGGCATTATTGTGATTGCGGCTACTAACCGTCCCGATGTCTTAGACCAAGCTTTGATGCGTCCTGGTCGTTTTGATCGTCAGGTTATTGTGGACTATCCTGATTTACAAGGCAGATTAGGTATTTTAGAAGTTCATGCCCGGGGTAAAAAAATTGCGGCCGAAGTATCTTTAGAAACGATCGCTCGTCGTACTCCTGGATTTAGTGGTGCTGATTTAGCTAACCTGCTCAACGAAGCTGCTATTCTAACCGCCAGAAGACACAAAGAAGCCGTCACCATGCTAGAAATAAATGATGCTGTAGATCGCATTGTGGCAGGAATGGAAGGCATTCCCTTGGTAGATAGCAAAGCCAAAAAACTGACTGCTTATCATGAAATTGGTCATGCGATCGTTGCCACTATGATGCCTAGCCACGATCCTGTAGAAAAAGTCACTATTATTCCCAGAGGGGGGGCAGGAGGATTAACCTGGTTTACCCCAGACGAAGAAATGGGACTAGAAACCAAATCGAAGATTATAGCTAAAATCACCTCTGCCTTGGGAGGTAGGGCAGCAGAAGAAGTCGTGTTTGGTCAAGATGAGATAACTCAAGGGGCTGGTCAAGATATTCAAGTGTTGACTTCTCTGGCACGAAAAATGGTTACTAAATTTGGGATGTCTGACTTAGGACCATTGGCTTTAGAGGGTCAAGAACAACCTGTATTTTTAGGTGGCGATTCAGGGGGGAGAAATGAATATTCCGAAGAAGTTGCATCTCAGATTGATGTTCGCATCAGAAATATTGCCTTAGATTGCTATGCAAAAGCTAAAAACATCATTAGCGAAAATCGTCTAGCAGTCGATCGTATTGTCGACCTCTTGATTGAGAAAGAAACTATTGAAGGTAAAGAATTTCGCGAACTTCTAGCCAAGTTTTCTCCAGTTTATGCCTCTGAACAAAAAACTGATAAGATTCATAGCCTTTTAAAAAAATAAGTATCAAAAAATAAGTATCTCAGTATCTGATTGGCAATAACTTGTCTGTATTAACTGATTTCAAAAAATTTAGGATATGCTGGTGGAAACATAGCTAGAAGTAGATTATTTAAAACGAAACAATTAGCTATAAAGCGATTTCGCTTTCCTGAAAAACATATTTATCAGACAAAGCTTTGTCGGTATTTTGAATGAGCTATTGCCTAAATCCATCCTGTCCTAAACCTGTTAATCACCCTAAAGCCAAGTTATGCAAAGCTTGCGGGGAAAAACTTTTGTTACATGGTCGCTATCACTTAGTAAAAGGTCTAGGTAAAGGCGGTTTCGGAGCAACCTTTTTAGCTGCCGATCTAGCTCTGCCTGGACAACCATTATGCGTTATTAAACAATTGCGTCCCAATACAGATAATCCTAATTTCTTGTCGATGGCAAGAGAATTATTTGAGAGAGAAGCCAAGACTTTAGGACGAGTGGGAAATCATCCACAAATACCCAGATTGCTGGACTATTTTGAAGATAGAGAACAGTTTTATTTAATCCAAGAATTTGTTAAAGGCAACAATCTTCAGCAGGAAGTTAAAAAACAAGGTGTCTTCAACGAAGGAAAAGCCAGACAAGTTCTCAAAGAAATTTTAGTTATCTTACGAGATATTCACGCTCAAAAAGTAATTCACCGAGATATTAAACCCGCCAATATTATTCGTCGCGAAATAGATGATAAGTTAGTTTTAATTGACTTTGGTGTAGTGAAAAATCAGGTTAATACCATTGGGGCTGGAGGTTCAAATCAAACAGCTTTAACAGCTTTTGCCGTGGGAACTCCTGGTTTTGCTCCTCCTGAACAACTAGCAATGCGTCCAGTTTATGCCAGCGATGTCTATGCTTTGGGTGTTACCTGTATGTATTTAATGACAGGAAAAGCCCCAAAAAATATGGATTGTGACCCCATAACTGGAGAAATTTCATGGTTCAAATACGTTAATGTTAGCGATAGTTTTGCTGAAATATTAACCACTATGCTCGAGGTAGCAGTTAAAAATCGTTTCAAAACTGCCACTGAAGCTTTGCAAGCATTAGACATGGAAAACCATATTGATAGCTTGTCCGAGAGTATGCTGAGCTATCCTACTAACACCAATGACAATTCTAAGACTTCCATATCAACTAGGAGAAGCAATGCTTCTTATTCTCGCCGAAATGCATCATCTACCTCTCGAATGGGGGACAGAATGTCTCGTCGTACTACTAGCCGCAGTACCTCTACTTCTAGATCTGCCAAAAATAGCTCTAGAAATGCTAACCCAAAAACTCGTTTCGGCAATACTTCGATAAACTCGAACAAAAGTCATCAAGCTTCCCAAAAACCCGTAAAAATGCTAGCAGCGGATGTTTTAAAAGCCTATGCCAATGGCAGAAAAGACTTTGGACTCAAAGATCTAAGTATGCAGGATTTGCAGAAAGCCGATCTGCCAGATGCTAAATTTCATCATTCTAAGTTGATTAAAACCAACTTGCAGGGAGCAGATCTAACTGCAAGTAACTTTACCGATTCTGATATGCGTCAAGCTATGTTACGCAATGCTAATTTGAGCCGAGCTTTTTTAAATTCTTCTAATCTTGAAGGAGTTGATTTACGGGGTGCAAACTTGAGCAATGCTAATTTTAAAAATATTAAATTAAAAGGTGCTAATCTCTGTGGTGCTAATCTTAGTAATACTAACTTAACAAAAGAGCAATTAGAGGAAGTTAAAACTAATTGGATGACAATTATGCCCAGTGGGAAACGGGGATTTTGGTAAATCTAAATTAAGAGAACTAAAGCAAAATAAACTAAGAAATTCTTCTGTTATTATGGCGATTGGTCACTCGATCGCTTTGTTAAAAATTTTTCAATACTCTATTTTACTCTATTTTTCAATACTAATATGAGTATACTGACATCTTGCACGCCTTACATAAAAACCTAATTATTGAGGGTTAGGAATCAATTTATCACCCTTGTTGCTCCGTCCCTATGTCGGAGGAAAACTCCGACGGGGCGGTGCGCTTTTTCCTTTAACCTTTACCCCTTTCCCTAATAGCACAGATCAATTACATATATAGGTGCAAGATCTGAGTATATTCAATATTTATGTTGTATTTCACTATAAAATAACGAAGAGTCATGAATAAAATTCATATTTTAATTGATGAACCATAAAAAAACCAAAAAACTTAAGAAAATTGAGTTTATTTTTGAAGCTTTTATTTGGAACTTTCGATTTTTTATTTTAGCTCCAGTTATCTTTAGCTTACTTAGTGCCTTGCGGTTTATTGTTATTGGAACTATTGATATTTGGTCTGGTTTAGTTTTAGGATTTAATGGCGAAAAACCAGCAAAAGAAGTAACCTTAAAGATAGTTTCTTACATTATTGGCGGTGTAGATTATTATTTAATTGGGATTGTTTTATTTATTTTTGCTTTTGGTATTTATGAATTGTTTATTTCAAAAATTTACATGAGACACGAAGATTATTCTAGCATTTTACAGAGCCACACCTTAGAAGAACTTAAAGTTAAATTAGTTAATGTAATTGTAGTTGCCCTAATCGTTAGTCTATTTAAGCAAATGCTTAATTTAGAGATTCAACAAATAAGCGATGTGGTTTATATAGCATCAGCAATTCTACTTATTTCAATTAGCCAATATTTACTACATCTTAATCATATTAGCCCCCAAAAACATCAAACTAATTCTCAAAATAATCACCATAATTCTGCGTAATCTAAAAAAAGGCGTTATAGCAAATCTAAACGCCTCTACAACAAACTAAGTTAATAACTACAACTAAACTCTTGCTTCCATCATCTTCTGTACAGCTTCGGCAATTTGTTCTGGTTGAACAATAGTTAATCTTTCCAACCTGCCATTATAAGGAGTAGGGATGTCTTGGGAAGATAAGCGCAATACAGGTGCATCCAACTCATCAAACAGTTGTTCGTTAATTAAAGCAACTAATTCTGCACCAATACCACCAGTTTTCATACATTCTTCGACAATGATTACTTTGTGAGTTTTGCGTACAGACTCGCTAATGGTTTCCATGTCAAATGGCTTGAGAGAAATTAAATCGATGATTTCTGGGTCATAACCTTGTTTTTCAATCGCTTTAAGTGCTTGAGTGCAGTGATGACGCATTCGAGAATAGGTAAGGATAGTTACGTCTTTACCTTTGCGTACTACCTCTGCTTTATCTAAAGGCAAAACATACTCATTATCGGGTAAATTCTCTTTGTGGTTGTAAAGTAAGACGTGTTCAAAAAACAGAACGGGGTTATCATCTCTTATAGCTGCTTTGAGCAAACCCTTGGAATTATATGCTGTAGAACAAGCGACAATTTTTAATCCTGGTACAGCATGAAAATATGCTTCCAATCTTTGAGAGTGTTCCGCGCCTAAACGATTACCTACACCGCCAGGACCACGAATGACTAGGGGAATTTTGAAGTTACCGCCAGAAGTATAGCGTAGCATCCCCGCATTATTAGCAATCTGGTTAAATGCTAAGAGCAAAAAGCCCATGTTCATCCCTTCAATTATTGGGCGCAAGCCAGTCATGGCAGCACCTATAGCCATCCCGCAAAAGCTATTTTCAGCAATGGGAGTATCTAATAGACGCAGATCGCCATATTTCTTATAGAGATCTTTGGTGACTTTATATGAACCACCATAATGTCCGACATCTTCACCCAAGACGAAGACAGTCTTATCTCTCGCCATTTCTTCGTCTGTCGCTTCTCTCAAAGCGTTAAACATTAAAGTTTCAGCCATAACAATATTTATCCTAAGTCACCAGAAATCAATACTATCATTACCAGATTGCTACTATGTAATTTTATATAGTTTAGGCTTTAAAGGTGAAAGCTTCTAGCTTATTAATTGTTAATTGTTAATTGTTAATTAGAAATATGACTTTAGCGACTCTAAATACCCTGATTACCAAGAAAGAAGCCCTAGCTTTAATTGAATTTGCAATCGCTCAATCCCAAGCCGACGGAATTTTTGTTAGTCTCAGTGCTAGTGAAACCGCCCTCAGTCGTTTTTCGG
This sequence comes from Pleurocapsa sp. MO_192.B19, assembly GCA_030064975.1. Taxonomy (GTDB): domain Bacteria; phylum Cyanobacteriota; class Cyanobacteriia; order Cyanobacteriales; family Xenococcaceae; genus Waterburya. Next base: position 7,053 of record JASJDX010000247.1, on the reverse strand, counting down.
AAAATCAAATCAGTCAAAACGTCCGCAAGAATACTTTTAGCCTGACGGCAACTAGTTACTTTGGTAAGCGTAGTGCATCAGCTTCAACTACAGAATTAGACAAAAATGCGATCGCCCAAACTGTAAAACGTGCTGAAGATTTAGCCAGTATTGCCCCCGAAGATCCTGAATGGGTAGAATTATTACCATCTCAAACTTATAGCGATCGCACTCCTGCATTCGATCGAGCCACTGCTACTCTTTCTCCTCTTAAAAAAGGCGAAATTATCCAGCAAGTTTGTTCTCTGAGTAAAGATGCAGGAGTCAACGGATCGGGGACACTTAGTACTCAGGTTTCCTTAAACGCTATTGGAAATTCTGCTGGTTTACGAGGTTGCGATCGCACTACTGAAGCCGACTTTAGCTTTACCGCCCGTATTGATAATGGTTCTAGCTGGAATCGTTGCACTGCTTGGAGTATTGACCAGTTGCCAATTATTGAGTTAACCGAGAAAGTTATTCAAAGAGCGATCACTTCTTGTAATCCTCAGACTATTGAACCAGGAGACTACACCGTTATCTTTGAACCGTGGGCATTTGCTAGTCTATTTCTTTGGGTAATCTGGAATTTAGATGCTCGTGCAGCAGATGAAGGACGATCCTTTATGTCTCGTAGCGATGATTCAGGTAAGCCTATCGGCAACAAAGTCGGCGAACAATTATTCAATCCCATTATTCAAGTAAAGCGTCATGCAGCCCATCCTCTGTTGCAGGGAGGTAGGTTTTTTGGCAACGGATTGAGTAATGAAGATCTAGACATTATCACAGATGGTGTTCCCCAAACTCTTTCTTATAGTCGCTATTGGGCAAAAGAACAGGAAAAAGAACCTACAGGAGCAATGTATCCGTCTCCTATTGTGATGACGGGTTCAGATCAAACTGTTGCGGATTTAATTGCTAGTACTGAACGGGGTATTTTAGTTAGTCGTGCTTGGTATGTCCGTTATGTTAATCCCCGTACCTTAGAAGTTACAGGTATGACTAGAGACGGTACTTTCTTAATTGAAAACGGCAAAATATCTCATCCCATTAAAAATCTACGCTTTAATCAGTGTTTACCCGAAATGTTAAAAAACGTCGTGGCACTAAGCCAAGCTAAACGCTGTGGCGGTAGCGTAATTCCTGGCTGTAAAGTTAAGAATTTTCACTTTAGCAGTATCACAGATAGCATTTAAGGGAATGAAGACAGATAAAGACGATCGCGTCGACCAACAAGAGGTTTATACTCAAATCTCCCAAGGTATTCGCCTCGACACTACAGAAATTTCTTTGGTCATTTTATCTACGGCGATCGCCGCGATCGGTTTAGTACAAGGAAGCGAAGTAGTAATAATTGGGGCAATGGTAATCGCCCCCTTACTCAAACCTAACATGGCGTTAGCAGTGGCTACTACCTTCGGCGATTTATCCCTAGCAATTAGAACCATCAAGGTAGGCTTGACAGAGATTGTTATCTCTCTACTGCTGTCAATTTGGTTGGGCATATTAGTACCAGTCAATCTGGGGATGAGTGAGATTGCCATCAGAACCAGCGTAAATCTTTCTGATGTTGTTTTAGCTTTTGCTTCAGGAGTAGCTGGGGCAATTTCTCTGACAGTTGACGAACAAAAAGCAGTAGTCGGAGTGATGGTTTCGGTGGCACTACTGCCTCCTTTAGTAGTTTTAGGAATGCTAATTGGTTCTCAGTTATGGCAACCTGCGATTGAAACAGCAGTTTTAGTGTCAACCAATATTGTTTGTCTTAATTTAGCTGCGATCGCCACTTTTTGGTTGCGAGATGTTCGTCCCCAGCAATGGTGGCAAAAGTTTCAGGCGAGTAAAATAACTGGGATTGCAACTATTTTTTGGTTAGTTATTTTAGCTGTATTAATTAGTATCATTTTTATGTTTCAGTTTGATAAAATGAACGTAAATCATATCTTTTAAGGACATAATAAGGATTAACTTAGGGGTGGGAAAATTATGATTATTGGCAATGCTGGAGGTGGCAAATCTACCTTAGCCAAGCGGTTAAGCAAAGCCAAAAACCTACCTCTTTATCGTCTTGATGCTTTGCAGTGGAATTCAGGATGGATACCTACTCCAAAAGAAGAATTTGAACGTCGGCATAATGAGTTGATTTCACAAGATGTCTGGATTATTGATGGATTTGCATCCTGGGAATCAATCGAAAAAAGATGTGCAGTTAGACAAACTCATAAATGAGCAGTGCTAAATATAGTGCTAAATATTAGGCGCAATAAACGATAACCAAAAACAAAGCAATTTTACTGTTTTCAATTAACAGCGGTCGAAAATCTTGTGTAACAATTATTTACAAGACTAAATAATTGGAAATATACAGGACATGACCACAACTTTAGATAGTCCAAACACAGCAATATTACCTGGGGGTAGTGACCCTACTGTTTTTGACCCCCAAGAAGCATGGTATCCCATTTACTATGTAGAAGATTTAGATAAGAATAAGCTCACTCGATTTACTTTGCTAGAAAAAGATCTTGTAATCTGGTGGGATAAATCGGCTGATACCTGGCAGGTGTTTGAAGATAAATGTCCCCATCGTCTTGCGCCGTTGAGCGAAGGAAGAGTAAACGAAGAGGGGTTATTGGAATGTCCTTATCATGGCTGGGCATTTGCGGGAAATGGAGACTGTGAAGTGATTCCGCAACAGCAACCAGGTGGACAGGCACATACTTCTACTACTAGAGCTTGTGTTAGATCTTATCCTACGGCGATCGCTCAAGGGTTATTATTTGTTTATCCTGGAACAAAGGAAAATGCACCTCATACACCTGTACCAATTATTGAACCGATGGAAGAAGATACTGATGATTGGGTTTGTTTAAATATCTTTCGCGATCTTCCCTATGATGCTTTAACTTTATTAGAAAACGTTGTTGATGCCAGTCATATTCCCTATACCCATCATAAAACCGTCGGTAATCGTTCTAATGTTACTCCTGTAGAGTTAGAAGTTATTGAATCAGACAAACAAGGTTTTAAAGGTGTTTGGCAAGAAGGCCCGCGTAAGGGTCAGTTAGGCACACAATATACTACTTTTACTGCGCCATGCTTGATGTTGCACGACTTGACTTCTAAACAGTTTGGACGAACCCTAACAGTAGTTTATGCTACTCCTATTAGTAAAGGTAAATGCCGACTATTTGCTCGTTTTCCATTTAAATTTTCTTCCCCCTTCCCCCGTTTCTTTATTAAGCTTACTCCTAATTGGTATTCCCACATTAACCAAAATAGAGTTTTAGAAGACGATCAGATTTTTTTGCATCATCAGGAACGTTATTTAGCAGTCTTGGGCGGTGGAGATAATTACAGTAAGGCTTTCTATCTACCTACCAAAGCCGATTTATATGTATCGGAATTTCGTCAGTGGGTTAGTTTATATCGTGCCGATCCTTTTCCGGAGGTTGATTTTGCCCCCGCTTTACCTAAAGAGCAATTACTAGACCGCTATCATTCCCATACAAAAAATTGTGCTAGTTGTCGTCAAGCTTTGACTACTATTCAAAAGCTGAAACAACTTGCGATCGCTATACTGATTTTAAGCTGGGCAACTATTCCTTTAATATCTTTATTTATTGCCTCTTCTGCCACCTGGACTATAGTGAGTCTGTCTGTAACTTTGTTGCTTTCTAGCCTGGCTTGGTGGCGACTTGATAAATTAGAACAGCAATTTTATCTGGGCAAAGAAATCCCCGCCAGAAATTTACCAGGAAAGCAAAAATAGTTTTTAGTTATTAATGCTGGATTTTGAGTCAAATATCTTGATTAAAAATCCCAAACACAAAACCAAATAAACTAACTAGAGACTAATATTTCTTAGACTATCGCGGGGGTTTTCACTGCGGATATTGCGAATTTTTTCGTAATACTCCCTTTCTCTAGAAGTAATCTGCTTAGGGGTAGCAATAATAATGCGTACTAACTGGTCTGTTCTACCGCTTTTAGGAGAAGACCAACCTTTACCTCGGAGGCGTAATACCTGACCCGAACTAATTCCCGCAGGAACTTTCATGCTTACTGTGCCATCAGGGGTAGGAATGCTGATTGATGAACCTAAAACTGCCTCATCAGGAGTGATAGGAACTTCACATACTAAGTTATCACCCTCAAAATCAAAGAAAGAGTGGGGGCTTAATTTAACATTAAGATACAAATCCCCTCTTCGTTGACCATAAGGGCTATGTTGTCCTTTACCTGCTAAACGAATACGAGTACCTGGTTTAGCACCAGCAGGAATACGGACTTCTACCGTCTCTGTACCTAACGTGAGACGTTTAGTAGTACCTCTAAATGCTTCGGAAAAACTGAGGTTGATACTAGCTTCACTGTTAATCGATGCTGTTTGTTGCCCAAAATCACCAAGGTCTTGAAAGTGACTACTAAAATTACTGTTAGAGTAAGAGCTTTTGCTGCTGGCTTTATTAGAAGTTTGATATGAATAACTTTGAGAATTATTACTACTGCTAGTGCCAGGAGTAGAAAAACGTCCTAAAAGTTCATTGATAAAGTCTTCAAAGTTACCGTATTGGCTAAAGTCTGTGTTACCAAAATCCACTCTAGTATTAGTGTTATTAGTGTTGCGGCTAGAGTATCGCGCTGCTGTGTTCTGTTGCCAATATTGACCAAAACGGTCGTATTTAGAACGCTTGTCAGTGTCAGAAAGTACTTCGTAAGCTTCGCTGATTTCCTTAAATTTTGCTTCGGCTGCTTTGTTTCCCTGATTGCGATCGGGATGATATTTTAAAGCTAGTTTCCTAAATTGCTTTTTTATTTCATCTGCACTAGCAGTTTTACTAACTCCTAAAATAGCGTAATAATCTTTAAATTCAGTGGAAGGCATAAGGTTATCTTCTCCTTTTGGGAATGTGCCGAATCTAAGTAAGTCGAACTAAAATATAAAAAAATTAATAATTTTACTTAAAGTTTAACCTGATTATTCAGAGGTTAATCTTGCAGCAACTCAAATTCAAGATTCATTATTTTGTTATCCCAGCTTTTTCAATATAACAACATAGGAATTCAAACAAACACTATCTATAGAATAAAGGGTGTGGCAAATAAAACCACACCCCTTAATTGAATATCAAGATATTAACTGTAAACTAAGCGATTGTAAATCGTGTTTACAATATTAGCTTCTAGAATTGAGCCACAGGATCTTTATTTTCTAGATGATTGTGTCATCTTCAATAGTCGCATTTTTCAAAATAACGACAATACCGCTACGAATGTAAAATCCTTCGTCCTCTCTTTGGGATTCTTCGACTCGATCTTTATTGATGATCTGAACATGACGACCAATACGAGCATTTTTATCTACAATTGCATGACGCACCGTTGACCCTTCGCCAATCCCTACAGGAATTCCGCTTTTTTGTGAGCCAGATTGTCTTTCGGCAAAAGGTTCATAAAAATCTGCTCCCATAATTAGAGTGTCCTCAATTGTGCAATTAGCCTCTATACGAGTCCGAACTCCAATTACAGAATGATTAATCTGACAGCTTTTGAGAATACATCCCTCACCTATCATAGATTCGCTAACCTGACAATCTAGGAGCTTGGTAGGCGGTAAATAGCGAGAACGAGTGTAAATTGGAGCTTTTTCATCATAGAAACTAAAATCAGGACGAGGCTGCTTAGTAAGAGCCAAATTAGCTTCATAAAAAGACTCAACAGTCCCGATATCTTCCCAATAACCTTTAAATAAATATGCTTGAAGATTATGATTTTTGGCAGCTCCAGGGATAACTTCGTTACCAAAGTCGGTTTGATCTTCGTTACTTTCTAATAAGTCAATTAAAACGTCCCTTTTAAACACATAAATTCCCATAGAAGCTATGTAAGGACTTTTTTGAGCTTGCTCTGGTGTCAGACCTAACACAGTGGTATCTACCTGCATTTTTTTTAGGTCTTCTCCTTTGGGTTTCTCAGCAAAGTCAATAATTCGACCTTGGTTATCAATTTTCATCAAACCAAAACTAGAAGCTCTGCGATCATCAATTGGTACTACAGATAAAGTAATATCAGCATTGGTTTTCCGATGATGGTGTACAAATTTACTGTAGTCCATACGATATAGATGGTCGCCAGAGAGAATAATAATTTCATCAACATCCCAAGCCTTAATGGAGTCGATATATTGGCGAACAGCATCAGCAGTACCTTGAAACCAACCTGAGTTGTCTTTAGTCTGTTGTGCTGATAATACCTCTACGAATCCCTCTCTAAATCCAGAAAAGTTGTAACTGCGATTTAAATGTCGATTAAGAGAAGCAGAATTAAATTGAGTCAGAACATAAATTTTGAGAATCTCTGAATTTATACAGTTACTGACGGGAATATCTATTAAACGATATTTACTAGCTAGAGGTACTGCTGGTTTTGCCCTTAATTTGGTTAAGGGATATAAACGAGTACCCGCACCGCCTCCAAGAATGATACCTAATACTCTTTTCACTTTTTTACAACCTCGTGACTGCCTGTGCCTCTCAAGATAAAGTTTATCTGAATGAGGTACATATTCAGCAAAATGAAGAGGAAAAGGATGAGTTTTGCTAAAGTATTAAGTGAATGTAATATAAGCGATCGCTTTTTTCTCAGTCTAGATCGTTGCTGTTTATTGTAATTTTTGAGGATAGTTTGATTAACTATGTCATCAACAGAAACATTTCTTCCACCTAAGTTGGCCAAAATTGTTGACCGCTTTCAACGTCGTTCTAATCCGAAGCAAAAATATGAACAACTACTCTGGTATGCTAAGAAACTTCCAGAAATGCCAGAATCAGCCAAAACAGCCGATAACAAGGTACGTGGGTGTGTTTCTCAGGTATACATCACTGCCAGCCTTCAAGATGGCAAAGTTTGTTATCAGGGTGATTCTGACGCACAATTAGTCAAAGGCTTAGTGGCTTTCTTGATTGAAGGATTGAATAATTTACCTCCTGAAGAAATTATTCAAGTAGAACCTGACTTTATTGAAGATACTGGCTT
>JASJDX010000246.1 GCA_030064975.1 Pleurocapsa sp. MO_192.B19 | reverse complement strand
TCAAACTCATATTGAGTACCGCCATCCCCCGCACCTGCAACCAGAAATTCTTCGCCATTAATAACGTCAAAGGGAATTAAGAAGGAAAAAGTGCCTAACGCACCTTCTTTGCCTACATCAGGAAAAGCTAAACCTGCCTGAATTGACTGGATATTTACCGTTCTGTCAATGGGTTCAAGAGTAATACTGGCATAGGTATAACGGGCAAAAATACCAAATTTAGATGCGATCGCCCAATCGAAATTAAATCCTACAGTATGGGAAAAGGAATCATTTAAACCTCCATCATTGGGATCGACATCTAGTCCTCTACCTGGCCCCGCATCTGCCAGTCCGTTTTGTAGTGGTTCGCCCGTTACGCCGCCAATTACACCATCTACTACATTTACATCTGAACTGAGATGAGTATAGTTATACATCAGTCTGGCATTAACTGTGTCGGTAGGAGAATAGGTTAGTTCTGCTGTACTGGTATTTGTGCCGCCAAATACACCTTCATCGGGGTCACTGGCAGTGTTAAACGGTGGACTGGGAAGAAATTCAGTAGATTCTCCTAAATAACCTAGGTTGAGCTTAAATTTTTCGCTAATATCCCACAAAATTAACGCTCCAGAACCGCGATCAATCGCATTGGATAGAGTGCTGCCAATAGAATTAAAGCTACTTGCCCCAGTCAGAAAGAAAGTATAGGCATTTTGGTCAAAATAAGCATACCAGTTAATCTGAGGCCCAATTACAAACCGAAAGTTGTTACCGACAGGGAAATTATAAGACAAGTCATGAATTACAACCTCACTATTGCCCTCTCCCTGAACCCCTGCGGTTTGATCGGTAAAAGGTATCCCAAAGGTATTGTAAGTACCAGCAGAAGCAAAAACGTTAGCGGGAGAATCTCCATTACCTACCGCTAACCTGGTAGTTAAAACATCTTCTCCTGTAAAAGAAGTTTCAAAAGTCAGCCAGACTAGATCGCTAAAGGTGATTTCGGGGTTATCGGTTACTTCTAATACCGTTGGTTCGCCCGTTACAGGATCTCTTCCAGGGGGTCTAATTACAGAAGGAACACTCAAATCGTTTGTTTCTACCAAAACATCGCCATCGGCAGCAGCACCAGTTAAGTTGAGCCAGACCAAACCATTTAGTTTAGTGGTCGTGGAAAATTGATTATCTTCTAAAATAGCAATGCGATCGTCTAAACCATCTACCCTCTCTCCAATTGTGGCTAATTCGGCAGCAAACTCTTGGCTCAATCGTTGTATGGTGTTTAAATCTTCGGGCTGAATCTCTTCAGAAGAGGCAATGAGCCTTTCAATTTGGTTCAGACAGGAATTTAAACCCGCCGCAAATTCATAACGAGTTAGTGCTTGACTACCGCGATAAGTCTGATTGGGGAAACCTGCAATACAGCCATAGCGATCGACCAAGCTACGTAAGGCTTCATAAGCCCAGTCTGTGGGTGCAACATCCCGTAACTGATTGACATTGGTTATTTGTTCTAAACCTTCAGAAGTTTTTAATTCAGTAGAAATTTCTAAACTTGGTAATTCGAGATTGGACTCCGTCCAGGCTGCGCGATGCCGAAGGCTAACTGCGCGATCGCTCTGCTGGTTAATTACTTCCGAAGCCGTTACTAATCCTCCAGAAAATAACCAGAAAAAGTTACTAAAAATTATTGGCGTTAGCTTGCTAAAGTTTTTTATAGTTGTAGCACCATAAAAACAGCAATTATTCACCATTCTATTTGAATACATTTTAATCTCTCACACTATTTAATATTCAAAGCAGAAGTTATTACCACTTAACAGACAGAGTCTATCTACCTTGAAACGATTAAGTTTCCTCTATGAATCCACTAGCCGAACAGAAAAAAAGAAAGTCCGATGTTAGACAAGGTAAGTAAATTTTTGACTGTAGAATGTGGTCAAGTTTTCACTGCTTTGAAAAGTACACCGCCTTCGTAAGGGAGAAAACTAGAGTGAATAAGAAGCATAAATACAGATGCCCGATAGTAATAGGTTTCTGACACAAACGTTCCTAAAATTTTTTGTACTTCAGGATCCATTTAATTAAAGTTTGCTAATGTTTAAATTCTGAATTTGTTCCCTATAAAATTTTTGACCATAGGGAATTTTACTTGGCATAACAAGTTTGCATCTTATTCCTAATTTTGTTTGTAAATATAGCTACAAATACAGCAATACCTACTGGTGTTAGGACAATTACTACTTGCTACTTACGAGTAATTTAATTTTCTGTCCTAACCAATTGAAGTACTGCGATACTTGCTTAAACCCTATCTAATAGAAAATCTATAGTTTTAATATTACAGAGCGATCGCTTTTAAAAAATAATTTTCCAAGATAATTTTCTAAGATAACTTTCAAAGATCGTTAGGCTAATCCTAAGGGAGGAGCAAAAAAATAAGATACCAGCCTTTATGGTTAATCTTAAACCCCTTCGTTTGCTGCGAGTCTTTCGCCAAACATTAGGCTTACCTCCTCATGCCTATTTAGTGCAGGTGCGCATTACTCAAGCCAAAAAGCTTCTGGCAAGGAGAATCTCTATTGCTGAGGTTGCGGCTGAGACAGGCTTTACCGACCAAAGTCATTTACATCGTCATTTTAAGCGCGTTGTTGGGGTAACACCTGGACAGTATGTTAAAGGTTTTGAACAGAGAATTATTGCCTAAAATTTCTGCATTATTTATATTTTTTAGCCCTGAATTAAAATATTTATTTTATCGATCATTTGAGTTGGATTCATCGATTTCAATAGATAATCATCAACTCCATACTCAGAAAATTGTCGCCATTGATTACTGTTAAGGCGATCGCACAGTAAAACTAAATTGATGTTATCAACTAATGATGTATGAGTAATGGCTTGGGAAACACTTTTAACACCTATTTCAGAACAATCTCGATCAATAATTACAACCGTTGGCTGTAACAATTCAATTTGATTCATTGCCATATTCGAATCCATTAGCCAAACTACCTGGCATTCAATGGTATTCAATAATTGACAGATAAAAGTAGCACTTTCTTCATCTTCAGTGATCAGCATAATTGTCTTGGGAACTAGAGAACTTTGAGGAGGAATAGCTGGCTTGACATTTAAATTATGTTTGAAAGGAATTTTTTCAGGTAAATAAACTGTAAATATTGAACCTTGTTCTAAGGTTGATTCTACTTCAATAACTCCACCATGTAATTCCACTAGTTTTTTAGTTAAAGCTAATCCCAAACCAGTACCACCATGAGTGCGCTGCAGAAAGTTTTCTATCTGTTTAAACTTTTCAAATAATAAAGGAATTTCATGGGCTGCAATACCAATACCTGTATCTTCAACTTGGAAAACCACCTGGCGTTTTTCACGCCAAACTCTAAGAGTAACTTGCCCCATTTCTGGAGTAAATTTAATGCCGTTACTCAATAAATTAAATAAAATTTCTTTTAATCTAATTTCATCAGCCAAAAAATAGTCTTGCTCTACTTCAATTTTAATTTCAGAACTAAGAGTAATTTTCTGAGTTTGTGCCGTTTCTTGTAGTAATTTTAAAGACTGTCTAGCTATTTCAGTTAAGGATATTTGCTTAATATCTAATAAATGCTTTCCCGATTCTACTTCTGAAAACTCTAAAATATTGTTAATTAATCCCAATAAATGCTTGCCGCTTTGCTGGATTAACTGAAGATATTGATGTTGTTTATCTAAAGATAAGGGAATTCTTTCTTTATTGGATGACCATTGTAGTAGAGTACCAGATAAGCCGATCACACAAGTTAAGGGAGTACGCAGTTCATGGCTCATACTACCCAAAAACTCATGTTTAGACTTGCTAGCGGCTTCAGCCGCTATTAGAGCATCTCTAATTTGTTTTGCTTGAGCTTGGACTTGTTTTTCGAGTAACAGCTTTTGCTGTTGTAATTGCTGATAAGATTGATTGTGGTAGATGGCGATCGCTAAATATTCAGCAATCTGACGTAAAAACTGGATTTCTTGATGATTCCATTGTCTTGATTCCAAGCATTGATGAGCAATTATTAATCCCCATAACTTTCCTTGAACATTAATCGGGGTAACTACTTTAGCTTTTACCTGTAGTTTTTGCATTAAGGATTGTAGACAAGGGTTAAGATTAGAACCTACTTCTACATCATTAACAACTAAAGTAAATCCTTGATGATATTTAGTTTTACACTGAGGAAGTTGATTCCAACTAATTTCTTCTTGAAAATATAAAGTAGAAGCAATATTTTTATTCTTCTTGGCTTCGTAGGTAATTGTATCTACAACCTTAACTTGCTCAGCTTCATCAATATTAAACTGTTCAATATTAGACTGTAGGGGAACATCTAACTGGTAAATTAGTAGTCTGTCTAATTCCAAAAAATTACAGCTATGATTGATTGCTGTTTGGATAATTTGGGATAAATTCAAATTTTGGCTAATCTGAATTTTGATCTGCTCAAATATACGTTCTTGTTCCACTTGATAGTGTAATAGCTGATCCATCGGTGGAGTAGGATAAGAATTATAGTGTTTTTCTGGAGGATATTCGTCATCCATTAGCAATTCAACAACTTTAACCATAAATTCATAAGAATTATCAAGATTTTTAGTTAATTTGGTAATAAACTCTGTTTGTAAATATTTGATAACAGCAATTTCCCATTTATGTTGATAACTTAGCTCGACTAACTCTTGCACTATTGTTGACCGATCAAAAGCTACTGTGATTTGATATTTTTGGGCTACTGCTGTTTTTTCCCTCCGCAAAAAAGCATTTAGCTTTGATGTTATTAATAAAAAAAACTTTTCTGTTTCTATTTCTGTTTCTAATTGTTTCTTTAGATAAATTTTATTTTTATTATTTGCTAGCTTCAATAAGGTATCCTCTGTAACTAGCAGAGTTTCATCTTCTGTTTTATCCATTGTCAACCAAAGTTTAGCAAGATTCAGCCAAACTTGATGATTAACAGTTCTTTTGAAGACCAAAGAAGATGAAGACCTTTGCACAATTTAAATCCAGCAAAATAACAGAACCTTTCCCTTTTTATATAGCTTGGCTTATTTTTATGAACTTAATCTAAACCGTAATTATTTCTCAAGATTATACAGATATTAACTATGCACAAATTAGCGGCACTTCCTGGTGGTTGGAATCCTAATACGGACGGAGTAATTTTTATTGAACAGTCTCCTGCACCAATTATTTTTCTAACTTATGCTGATACGGATATTCAGACCATTGCGGCGGCTCAAGCTTTTTTGGGCGATAATTTCTCCGCAATTAGAGTGGTTAACTTGCTGAATCTACAACAGCAATTAAGTATAGATGTGTACATAGAAACTGTATTGTCTAAAGCACAAATAATTGTTCTACGTTTACTAGGTGGAAGTGCTTATTGGTCTTATGGATTAGAAAGAATTAAAGAAATTGTAGAGTTGAGCAACAAAGCTTTATTTGTTTTACCAGGAGATAATACTCCCGATCTCGATTTGATTAGTCATTCCACAGTTTCTTTAGCTGCGGTGAATCAATTATGGCGTTATTTAATTGAAGGAGGAAGAGAAAATTATGCTAATGCTTTGCGGTTTATTAGTGATATTTGTTTACAAACAAATTACCAACCAATCGCACCAAAATCTGTTCCAGAGTTAGGAGTTTATCAATGGCAAAACCAAACAGATAAGAGTAGTCTTACTAATTTAGGTGAAAGTGAGCAGCAAAATCTTGATGGCGATTCTGCATTGACGTACCAGAGCGAGCGCTCTTGTGCGATACTTTTTTATCGTTCTCATTATTTAGCAGGTAATACTCTACCGATCGATCGTTTGTGTCAATCTATAGTAGTCAGAAATCTTCAGCCAATACCGATATTTATCTCTTCGTTAAGAAATATAGAATTACAGCAACAACTATTAACTTTACTACAAGAAAACCCCATCAAAGTATTGCTTAATACCACTAGTTTTTCTTTAGCTAAGATTGGAGAATCGTCTCAATTGGAATTTTGGCAACAGCTTGATGTTCCTATCTTGCAAGTAATTTTAAGCGGTAGCACCAAAGAACAATGGGAGTCTAGTTTACAAGGATTAATGCCCAGAGATGTAGCCATGAATGTGGCATTACCAGAAGTTGATAGCAGAATTATTACCCGTGCTATTTCTTTTAAATCGGTACAGACTTGGAATGACAAGCTAGAAACCAACGTAGTTGTATATCAGCCAGAAAGCGATCGCCTTGATTTTGTTGTTGACTCGGTAGCTAACTGGGTAAACCTTGCTAATACGCCAAATAAAGATAAAAAAATAGCATTAATTTTAGCTAACTATCCCAATAAAGATGGCAGAATTGCTAACGGGGTTGGTTTAGATACTCCCGCAAGCTGTATTAAAATCCTGGAAGCTTTACAACAAGAAGGATATACCCTTACAGATATTCCAGCTACGGGAGATGAATTAATTCAACGTCTGACTACAGGTATTACTAACGATCCTGAAAGTAGAACCTCTCGCCCTATTTATCAAAATTTATCTCTAGAAGAGTATCAAAAGTATTGGGATACATTACCTCAAGCAGTACAGCAAGGTATAACTGATCGATGGCGGCTGGTAGGGGCGAACAGCCGTTCGCCCCTACATATTCATATTCCTGGTATTCAGTTGGGAAATATATTTATTGGTATTCAACCATCACGGGGATACGATCGCGATCCGAGTTTAAATTACCATGCGCCAGATCTTGAACCTACCCATGATTATTTGGCTTATTATCATTGGTTAAGAAGTAGCTTTGGGGTACAAGCGATCGTTCATGTGGGGAAACATGGCAACCTGGAATGGCTACCAGGAAAAAGTTTGGCATTATCGGCTAATTGTTATCCTGAAGTCGCCTTACAAACTATTCCTCATATTTATCCTTTTATTGTTAACGATCCAGGGGAAGGTTCCCAGGCAAAAAGGCGATCGCAAGCGGTGATTATCGATCATCTTACGCCACCTCTTACCCGTGCAGAATTGTATGGCGGGTTAGAAAAATTAGAAGCTTTAATCGATGAATATTACGAAGCACAGAGTTTAGATCCTACTCGCTTAAGTATCATTAGCGATCGCATTACTAAATTAGTCCAGCAAGAAAACTTAGATCAAGATTTAGGTATCAAGCCTACCGATACTCAAACCATAACTCAATTTCTATCTGTGGCTGATGGTTATCTTTGCGAACTAAAAGAAGCACAAATACGCGATGGGTTACATATCTTTGGTCAATGTCCTCAAGGAGAACAACTGCGAGATTTAATAATTGCGATCGCCCGTTCTCCTAGTTATAACCGTCTGGGTTTAACTCAGGCATTAGCCAAGGATTTTGGTTTGGATTTCGATCCATTATTGGGAGGAGATGGGGAAACTGGGAGATGGGGAGATGGGGAGACTGGGAGATGGGGAGAAAAATTAAAACAAGCTAGAAATACTGGTGATGCGATCGCTATCTTGGAAGAAATTGCGATTGAGTTAGTAGACCAAATTATCCGACACCCGATATGCGAAGCGGTATCCTTTAGGACAGCCAACACCCGACACCTGACACCCGACACCAAAAAGCAACTCCAATGGATCAAGGAAACCCTGCTACCGAATTTAATCAAAAGCGATCGCGAAATTACTAACTTAATCCATGCTTTAGACGGAAAATATATTCCTAGTGGTGCATCAGGCGCACCCACCAGAGGTAGACCAGAAGTATTACCCACAGGACGTAACTTTTATTCGGTAGATATAAGAGGTATTCCGACAGAAACCGCTTGGTCAGTAGGAAGCAAGGCGGCAGAAGCAGTAATCGAACGCTACACTCAAGAAAATGGTGAATATCCCCAATCCTTAGCTATTTCCATTTGGGGAACATCGACGATGCGTACTGGGGGAGATGATATTGCTCAAGTGATGGCATTAATGGGAGTAAGACCAGTATGGGATGGGATGTCTCGTCGGATAGTTGACTTTGAAGTGTTGCCAGCCTCCCTCTTAAACCGCCCTCGTGTAGATGTAACGGTTAGGGTGTCAGGCTTTTTTAGGGACTCTTTCCCCAATATAATCAACTTATTGAATAAAATAACACAAACCGTTGCCGATTTACCAGAAACAGAATCAATTAATCCCTTATCTGCTTCAGTACAAATAGAACAACAGCTATTACAAAAACAGGGACTAGATCGAGAAACAGCACAACAAAAAGCTAGTTATCGAGTGTTTGGTTCAAAACCAGGTGCTTATGGTGCAGGGATGCAGGGTTTAATTGAAGCTCAAAATTGGCAGAGTGATGAAGACTTAGCCAGAGCTTATCTTAATTGGAGTTCCTATGCCTACGATGGCAGTGGTCAAGGTTATGCTGCACCCGAATCTTTTCAACGTCGTTTAAAACAACTTCAGATCGTGCTACACAATCAAGACAATAGAGAACACGACTTACTCGACTCCGACGATTACTATCAATTCCAGGGTGGCTTAACCGCTGCGGTACGTAGTCTGACAGGAAAAAATCCAGAGGTTTATTTTGGCGATAACTCTCAGCCTAGTAACCCCAGAGTACGTAAGCTAACCGAAGAAATTACCAGAGTATATCGATCGCGAGTAATTAACCCCAAGTGGATTAAAGGCGTTATGCGTCACGGCTACAAAGGTGCATTTGAAATGGCAGCAACAGTAGACTATTTATTTGCCTATGATGCTACAGCTAATTGCGTCGCCGATCATATGTATGAAGGAGTAGCCAAAGCCTATATATTTGACGAACAGGTACAGCAATTTATTCAAACTAAAAACCCCTGGGCATTGCGAGATATGTCCGAAAGACTGCTAGAAGCACATCAACGGAGATTATGGCAGAATGTCGAGCAACAAATGATTGATGATTTAAAAGCGATCGCCAATCAATCTGAAGGAGTGATTGAGGAAATGTAATTTAAATTACATTTAAATTACGAAGATGAGGATGAGTAGTTTGATTGTCTATGGTGTTAAGACTTTGCGGACATTGCGAGTGCATTGGACACTTCATGAACTGGGCATTGCTTACAAAACTGAACCAATTCAATCTAGATCTCGACAAACTCAAACGTCTGATTACGCTGCAATCAATTCTGGACGTAAAATACCGTGTTTACAGGATGGGGAATTTATAATCTCTGAAAGTTTCACTGCGATCGCCAAAGTCGTCAAAAGAACCGTTAAACTGTAATGTACCTTCGTTTAACATCACAATCCAATCGGCACGATTAATTACTTGGGGACGATGACTAATAAGAATAGTTGTTTTACCTTGACGATAGTTTAACAGATGATCGAGGATTGCCATTTCGCTAATGGGGTCGAGGCTAGCTGTAGACTCATCTAAAATCAATACAGGAGGATTGTTGAGAATAGCACGAGCGATCGCAATTCGTTGTTTTTGTCCTCCAGATATATTTGCACCTACCGCTCCTAATACCGTGTCGTATTGTTGGGGAAATTGACTGATAAATTCATCTGCACCAACGATTTGACAAGCACGAACAATCTGGTCAAAAGTAGCATCTGGAACACTTAAGCGGAAATTCTCGATAATCGAACGATGTAGGAAAAAGGCATCTTGGGGGACAAGTGATACTTGTTGGCGCAGACAGTCAAGGGGTAAATCCTGAAGGTGATATTGGTCAAAATAAATTTTGCCAGATTGAAGGGGATAGAGTCCAGCGAGTAGTTTTGCCAAGGTACTTTTACCACAGCCAGATTTACCAATTAAAGCAATAACTTGACCGCCAGGAATAGTCACATCAAGGTTTTCTAGTAGTTTAATCCTACCTGGGTAATGAAAGTTGATTGCTTGTAAGCTAATTTCTGCTTCCTCAGACAGTTGAACCCAAGATTTGCTTTTATCTCCTTTATTTTCGGGATTATATTCAAATAATTCCGCCAAAAGTCGAGTAATAGCCTTTATTTGCGTCCAATCTGTTACAAACTTCACTAAAGTAACAACAAAATCTAGAAAACCTTCTTTTAAGCCATAAATTGCGATCAATTTCCCGATAGTTAACTCTCCTTGAAAGACGAGAATACTGCCAAACCAAAGTAAAACTACAGTACCAATTCCCGCTACCATCTCGGAGAAGGTATTATTAACAATGCGGATTTGAGCAGTGCGAAAGTTAAATTTAGATTCTTTATCTAATCGGCGTTGGATTTCTGGCTGAAGTTGATTGGCTGCTGCTAAAGTTTTAATAGTTAGTGCGCCATTAAAAGCTTCTGATAATACCCCTGCATTTTCTCCCGCTACAGTAAAAGAACGATGGGTTGCTTGTTTAATAACTGGTTGAAAGGCAAAAGTAGATATAGTCATGACTGCCCCAATTGCGATCGCAACTAAGCCCAATTTCCAGCTATAGACAAAGATAAAACTAGCAGCCACTAAGCCAATAAAAGTTTTAATTGGCAGTTCAATAACCAGTTGAGAAACTAATAAATTAATCTGTTCGATATCAGCAAGACGACGAATAGCAGTGCCACTTCTGCGCGCTTCATGATAGGAAAGGGGTAGGTGTAAAACCTGGTTGCCAAATTCGAGTTTAAGTCCTTTTTGTAAGTCTTCAGCCAAGGTCGCGACTAGATTAGATTGTACCCAAGTGAAACCACTGTTAACTAGTGCTAGTAAAATTACACCTACAGCTACTACTGTTATTTGGTGAATATTATTTTGAATCAGAATTTGGTCAGTCAGAAACTGCAATAGTAACGGCGTTGCTAATGCCAGTAACCCAATAGCTAAATTAAGGGGTAATAACTTCTTAAGAATCCCGCGATGCTGCCATAACTGCTTAACTAAACTATCAAAAGAATTAACTTCTTCCTCGTCATTTTCTTGAGCAAAAAAACGGTCTGATTCTGGCGTTAATATAAGCATCATAAAGCCTTGCCAACCTTTTATCAGTTCCTGGCGATCGAGATAACGGATACCAATAGCAGGATCGGAAACAATATATTTATTTCCTTTCTGACCGTATAAAACAATATAGTGATAGCCTTTCCAATAAATAATTGCTGGTAGTGTAAAGTCATACAACTCGTCGAGAATTTCAGGAGATGCTTTAATTGCTTTAGCTGTAAATCCTAATGCTTCCGCACCCTGCTTCAACCCCAACATAGTTGTACCGCCTTGCCGAGTTCCTACCAATTCCCGAATGCGGTTGATTTTTAGATTGCGTCCATAGTGTTTAGTCACAATTGCCAAACTCGCAGCAGCGCAATCTTCACCACTATGTTGTCTTACCCATTGGTATGTTTTTTGTTTCATGGTTGGGAATATTAATAATGATGGGTAATGGGCATTGGGAATTGGGCATTGGGCGATGGGAATTGAGCATTGGGAGGATGAGATGAGTAAGCCAGATTTTGAGGATTTGGATGTTTACAAGTTGGCGGAAAAGCTGGCTAATGAAGTTTGGTTTCTGGTTAAAGAATGGGATTATTTCACGAAAGATACAATGGGGAAGCAAATTGTAAGTTCTGCTGACAGCGTTTGTGCCAATATCGCAGAGGGAAGAGGACGTTATAACGATCCAGATAATCGGCGTTTTGTAAAGATTGCTAGAGGTTCTTTATCCGAAACTATCAACTGGTTAAGACTAGCCTATGCTAGAAAACTTTTAAGCAGCGAACAAGTCAATAAATTAAAACCAATCATTGATGAGCTATTACCCAAACTTAATGCTTATTTAAACTCCATAGGAAAGAGAAAATAAAATTTACCGATAACCAATGCCCATTGCCCCATGCCCTATGCCCAATTTCCTATCTTAAACACTTTGACACCTGCCAAGCTTTGCGAATTTCATCTAGATAAGGTGCAAGTCGGCGATAAACAAATTTCACCATCGGTTTATTATCCACATCAACCCGAAAAGTCCCTTTTGTTGCTTGTTTGGCTTCTACCTGAAGCTGTATTGCTTTTGCCAATAACAAGATACTACGGCTAAGGGGTTGAGTATCTGGATAAACAAACATTTGAATATAGCCGATTGTATCTGGGGCGATACGGTGAGTAATTACCCAGCCGACGACTCGATCTTGATAACGCAAACCCAGACTATTAAGAGGTTCTAGTTTATTTTCTTCCAGAAAAGGATTAAATCTTGCTACCAAATGATCGCTTTGAATTTGCTGTTCAATTATTTCTCTTTCCGTTGCTGTTAAAGTACGCCAAGGAAAGATAGTGTAATCATTAGGGATATGTGTCAGTAACCTGTCTAAATATTGAGTAAGGTGAGGTTGCTTTGAATTTTCTACATTAGCTGTAGTGGCATAACAAACTAAAGCTGTAGCTTCAGGAATTGACCAATTTTGTTTAGTTAAAATTTGTTTTAGTGCTGAGGTACTAGAATTATCCAGATAACGTAATTCTATTTCAGCACAACCACGCTTTTTTAGTTCCCCTTCCATACGGATAAGTAATTCTGTTCCTATTCCCTGACAGCGATAAGATGGCACAACAAACAGAGATAAAATTTGTCCGTAAATTTTGTTATCCTCTTCTGGAAATTGACTATATCTAGCCAAAATCAAGCCAATAGGTTCTGCTTCTAACTCAACTCCAATGGCAATTACAGATGCTTCCGCAGTCAAATTATTAAGTAAAGGTTGGAAATGAGGGTAAGTAAGTTTTTGGTAGTTACGAGCTATGGTTTGATTTAAAGTAATAAATTGATATTTAGTTGCGGTATTGAATAAGAGAAAATTTGCATTAGACATTATTCTGTCTTGATTAAGAATTTATCAAAATTGATTGATCGATTAAAGGGCATGAAGTATTAAGTATTTTTTATTTCTCTCTACACCATGCCCAAATTAATTTCTAGGCTTTCACCCCGCCACTATTGACACTACTTGTGCATGAGCGGCATATATTACCACCACCACAGACGACTTCTAGTTCAAAATCGCTGAGTTCTGGATATTTAACAGGAGCTTGAGATTTAGTTTGATTGTTTTTGTCTTTTTGAGCTGTATTTTTCATGGTTATTTCTCCTTTTTAGTTAATTAGATATCGGGTAATGGGGATTGGGTATTTTGCTTTACGCTATGCGCCATGAACAATTCCCTAAACATCTTGCTTTCACTATAGATTTCGAGGTCGAAACCTCTCTAGATCAGTTTTGGATCAGTTTTTGGATTTCATCTAAGCTTTCTGAATGCAGCAGGAACTGCTACTTCTCTGAACCATGTCCGAAAATCGCCTTTTTCAAGCTCAAGTGCATGGTTAGGCTCAAAGATACAATCAATAGCAAATTATTGATGCACATTTTCTAATACTTATGTATTTATGACTATTCAGAAAGATTCGGGCGGTCAACAGCGTGAATTTAGTTCACGCTTACGCCCTCTCAAAGTTACTAATGCCAGTAGCGATCACCTTAAAACTGAACTTCCAGTTTGACAAAAGGCGATAAAGCATGCAGTGTAAGGAATTAGCTCACTTTACCCGAAGCATTTACTGGGGACAAATTAAAGAAACTCCCAATAAATCTAAGCAAGACTGTTGAAGTGAAGTTGGCTGAGTTATCT
>JASJDX010000245.1 GCA_030064975.1 Pleurocapsa sp. MO_192.B19 | reverse complement strand
AAATTGGTTCAATTATCGCTCTTTATGCCTCGATAAATTTGGCCCCAATCTCGAATATTTGTCTAAAAATCCCCCCAACTCCCCAATTCCCCAACTCCCCAACTCCCTATCTATCTTTTACGAGAATGAAACAGCCCTGCCAGGATTGGGGGGCTGGGGGGGCAAAATTGAGTATAAAAAAACTTTTCAGATATCCTCTAAGAGCAAATTTAGTCAATGAATTGCGCTCAAAAGTTTTAATACAAACTGGGGCTAATATTACTGCCAATCTCCAAGCTCAAATTTTGATTATGACTTTGTAGTATAGAAATGTAAATTAAGTTAAAAACAGAGATCAGAGCAATATAGTTGTTTTGTATAATACTCTCAATTAGCGCTGATTGGGCAAATATTGAGATGAACAAAGGCTTATTATTGCTATTTTCTTTGGGTTGTTATGCTTTAGGAAACTCTCTAATCTGTAATTGGGCACTAGCACAAGTTACCCCAGATGGTACGACGAACACTACGGTCAATCCTGACGGGAGTAATAATTTTACTATAGAAAACGGCGATCGCGCTGGGGGCAATCTCTTTCACAGTTTTGACCAGTTTTCTGTCCCCACTAATGGTTCAGCCGTATTCAATAATGCTCCTGAAATAGACAATATCTTTTCCCGCGTCACTGGCGGTAATATGTCTAATATTGATGGTTTAATTCAAGCTAACGATGCCAATTTATTTCTCGTTAACCCCGCAGGAATTCTTTTTGGCAACAATGCCAGATTAGATATTGGTGGCTCATTTTTAGGTACTACCGCCGACAGCATTTTGTTTGAGGATGGAGAATTTAGCGCAACAGACTTTGATAATCCTCCTTTGTTAACCGTAAATGCTCCTATTGGTTTAGGTTTTCGAGATAATCCAGCGCCAATTGAAAATAGCTCTTTTGCTCCAGCAGATTTTGCTCCAGCACCTTCTTTTGATGATAATTTATTCGGCTTAAGAGTTCCTGATGGCAAAACTTTTGCTCTAGCAGGGGGAGATATTACAGCCGATGGTGGTGGAATAGTTGCAGTTGGAGGAAGAATTGAGCTGGGTGCAGTTGGAGGAGAAGGAATAATAGAACTCAATTTCGACAATGACAGCCTAATTTTTAATTTTCCAGAAGATATATTGCGAGGAAATGTTTCTTTAACCAATAATGCTGGATTTCTTGTATCTGGGAGTGGTGGCGGAAATTTAGCAATTACTGCTCAAAATATAAATGTTGTTGAGAGTAGTCTTACTGCTGGTATTTTTAGCGGTTTAGGTACACCCGAAGCTCAAGCTGGTGATATTAACCTACACTCAACAGGAGCAATATTCGTCGATAACAGTTTTATTTTTAATACTGTTTCAGAAAATGGTGTAGGAAATGGAGGCAACACAATTATCGAGGCTGAAAGCTTGAGTATTCTTAATGGAGGACAAGCAGGAGTTCTTACATTCGGTATAGGTAATACGGGAAATGTAATTATCGATGCCAGCGAATCAATTCAACTGGATAGTGGAGATAGCGGTTTTTTAACGGGAATCTTTGCTCAGACACTCGAACAGGGTGAAGGTAATGTTGGCAATACAAATATTGAAACTAATAATCTTTCTGTAATCAACGGAAGTCAAATTAGTTCGAGTACTTTTGGACGAGGAAATGGAGGCAAAATAACCATTAATGCTAGTGAATCTGTTTCTTTAGGAAATGAAGAGAGCAACGGTTTTTTATTGAGTAATGTAGAGTTTGGTGCTGTTGGTGATAGTAAAGGTGTTGAGATTAATACAGAATCATTGACAGTAAACAATTCATCTCAAATAAGATCGCAAGTAATAGGTACAGGCAATTCAGGAAATATTGATATTAATGCTCAAGGAACAGTTTCATTTGATGGCAGAGATGAAACAGATACCTTTCCAAGTGCTGCATTTACGAGCGTAGAATTTGGTGGAGAAGGAAATGGAGGAAATATTAACATCCAAGCTGAATCTCTTGAAATAACAAATAGAGCACAATTGCTCAGTAATGTGGAAGGAACTGGCGATGCTGGAGATATCAATATTCAGGTAGAAAATGAAGTTAATCTTGTTAATTCAGCTATTCTTTCTGAGGTTACCGAACCTAACGAACTAGGTGAAGGTGGTCGTGGAGAAGGCGGAGATATAAACATAACAACAGGCTCTTTGCTGCTTCAAAATGGTTCTGCACTGTTAGCTGATACAGAAAATATAGGGAATGCTGGAGATATTAACATTGAAGCTCGCGATAGTGTAATTGTAGAAGGAGAAGGACGTTCTGCTTTTGCTAACTCCACTAACATAATCCCCAGTCAAATTACTGCCACAGTAGATGGACAAACAAATCCTGATGTAATAGGAAATGCAGGTAATTTGACAATTAACACTCAAAAGCTCAGTGTAAATATAGGAAGAATTAGTGCTAGTACATTTGGGTCTGGTTCGGGAGGAGATTTAACTGTTACTGCCTCAGAGATAGAAATTGGTGGTATAGGTAGTGGATTCCCGACTTCCATTTTTGCCAAAGCAATTGATGGTACTGGGGATGCTGGAAATCTTACCATTACTACTGATACATTAGTCATCAAAGACCTGTCTTCAATTGACGTAGGTAATTTTGTCAGACCCTTTCCTGGGCAGACTCCTCCACCTCTTGAACCAGGTCAGGGTGCTGCTGGTTCTTTAACCATCAACGCTAATTCGATTGAGGTCAACAACGGAATAATTAGTGCTGATAACGCTAGCGGTGAAGGTGGTGAACTGGAAGTAAATGCAAATTCTTTGACACTTGAAAATGGAGCATCTATCGTAGCAGAGACTACTGCTAATACTGGTAAAGGTGGGAGTATTAACTTGAACGTTGATGGCACTTTACAAATGCGTGGAAATAGCTTTATATCTGGTCGAGCTACTGAAGGTGCTACTGGTGGCAATGTCAATATCGATGCTGATTTTATTATTGCCTTTCCCAATCAAGTAGAGGGTAATGGTAGCGATATTATTGCTAGTGCAGTTCAGGGAGAAGGAGGGGAAATAAATATAAACGCTGAGTCTCTATTTGGTATTGAAGAGCGGGAAGCTATTGAGGATAATCAAAGAAACGATATTGATGCTAGTTCTGAATTTAGTTTAGATGGTACTGTCAGCATTAATACTCCTGACATCAATCCTATTCAAGGGGCAACAGAATTACCGACTAATGTGGTTGAACCAGATCAAACCGTAGCTCAAGCTTGTGCTGCCAGTAGAAATGCAAGTGGAGCTAATAGTTTTGTAGTCAAAGGAAAAGGTGGCATTGCTCCCTTACCAGCTGCTCCTCTGAATTCTGAAATGATTATGATTGATGGTGAGTTGATAGCTAATCCAACTAATACGGCTATGAACTCTGGTTATGCAATACCTACTAGCCAGGGGTATATTACTCCAGCCAGAGGAGTAATCAAAACAGCAGATGGTCAAATTATTCTAACTTCTGTGCCAATTTCAGGTAATATTTCTCGAACTCCTAATGGTTCGATTAACTGTGGAAAAGTATAGATATGTTACAGCAATTTTCATGCTTGATAGACTACGTTATTGATTAACTAGTTTTTAGCTAATAGCTAACAGCTAATAGCTTTTTAGTTCTGTGTTCTACTCAAGCCAAAAGCGCAGTAATTGTTGATTGTTCATCGAAAAAAGTTTTTTGAGTGGATACCCTTTTGAACTTTTGTTCCCCCAAACTTGGGGGTTAGGGGGCTGAGATCAACTAATCTATTATTTCTAGGTTTAGCAGTCTTACCCTTTTACACGGGTTGGTTCGTAGACTGCGACTAATCCGTCTTTCCCCACTTGAAACAAGTATACAACGAGTGAAACCCTTGCTAGATAAAGATTCTGTGTCGAAACTGTAAACAGATAATGCCAGCCCTTGCTTTCATCTACGCTCTTATTCAAAGATTGCAAGGCGTAGGATTCCCGCAAGGATTGCTAAATAAGGAGGGGAGAAAGCCAGCGGTAAAAGTACTTAGTAGCCAACTTTTTTAAGTAAGTAGCAAGTAGTAACTTTATTCTCTAATCCTCATCCCTCATCCCTCATCCCTCATCCCTCATCCCTCATCCCTCATCCTTTCCTTGTCAGGCTATTCACTTTCTGGCGTATTTCGGGATTATATAATCGCAGATAATTCCAATAGTTACCAAATACACCCTCGACATAATCCTTGGTTTCGGCAAAAGGTATTTGCTCGACAAAGCGATCTGGACTATCGACATCATATCGCTCCAGCCACTGATTAACGTTTCCTGTACCTGCGTTATAGCTAGCTACTGCCAGCAAAGAACTATTTCGATAGCGGTTATGATTATGGGCTAGATACCAAGTACCGATTTTAATATTGTCTTCGGGATTAGTGAGAGAATATTTGGGTAGGTCGATCTGTTCGGCAACCCATTCAGCAGTAGGGGGGACAATCTGCATTAAACCTACTGCACCAACCACAGAATCAATTTCTGGATTGAAGGTAGATTCTTTGCGCATGACTGAAATAACTAGCAACGGGTTAATTTGGTCTTGTTTAGCATATCTAAGTATTTTGTCCTGGTAAGGAAAAGGAAATAAACCATGCCAATAGGTATTTGTTTGGCGTAAGGCTCTCCATTGCTGCTTTTCTTGAGGGTTTTCTCGTTTAGTTAAATCCCAAATTTGCTGCATTCCCTCACTGAATTTTCCTAGCTTAAGTTTAAGAATACCTTCGCTAAATTGCTCGTTAACCGAAAGCTGGTGATGTTGCTCGATTTCTGATTGTAGCACTAGCCAAGCATCTTGATATTGTCCAAGTAAATATAGTTCTTGTAGAGCTTCTGAACTAATTGGTAGAGGGGAATAAGTTTCGGCTAAGTCTATAGCAGGAGTTAAGGGGCGTAATTGATTAAAATTACCCACATCCCAATCTAACTTCACCGCCGCACGCCATGCCCAATATGATTGGGGATAAAGTGTAATCACTTTCTTAAAAGCAGTCTGCGCAGCATCCAGTTTATCCAGTTCAGTTGCCCATTTTCCTGTCCAATAAAGAGCTTTAGGAGCAGCATCAAACTCTAGATTAGATTTAACTACGGGTTGCATCCATTGCCAAGCATCTTCTTTATTACCATTGGTGGCTAGTGTCTGGGCTGTTTTCCAGCGATATTCAGCATTTGTGGGGGAGTTACGATATTGATTTAATAATTTTTGTCTGGCTCGATCTGCCGCTTGCTGCTTGTTAAAACGTTCATGAACGATCGCTTTAGAAAGATAAGCTTCAGGAGCAACCTCAGGAAATTTAGAGATCGCTTTTTCTAAGTAAACTACCGCCTCGTCACCACTAGAAATGCTGGCTAAATAGATTAAAACTTGCCCTGCTTCCCTGGCATCATGGTACTCATTCAATAGCCGTTGATAAGCTCGTCGAGCAGTATCGATATTCCCATTGCGATGAAATCCCCTGGCAGCACGGTAAAGATTGCGCGGTGTAGGAGAAGCCAAAGTATAGGCATCAGCGGCTTTGCGATGTTCTTCCTCTCGCCAATAACCGTCGGCGATCGCTTCCCAATCTTCAGGGGTTAAGTTCCCAGGATATTCTAATACTAGGCGATCGCGAATTAGGTTTAAGTCTGACTCTCGACTATATTTAGCCAATAGTAATAATAGTTCAAACTGGTCAGGATTTTTGCTTAAACGCTGTCGTGCAATTTCCTGAGTTAGAGGATGATAGGGATATTCTTCAATTAACCTAGCTTCAGACTCAGAGTCATTGCCATTCAACAGAGACAAGGCATTGGCAGCAAGAGGAGAATCAGGATAGGTTTTAATTAAATAATTAAGGGTTTCTTGAGATGCTTTTTCTTGATTGTTTTGTTGATATGCTTGAGCCGTCTTAAACAAAATTTGTGGACGCAATAACGGATAATCTCGACTCAATCCCTGTAGATATTCTAAGGCTAGTTTTCCCTGTCTTTGCTGGAGGAGATCCGAGGCTAATAAATAGCGAGCGCGATAGCGGTCAAGCAGTGTAATCTTTTGGTTATTGAAAGATGATGTTGTACCTGTGGCGATCGCCCTTAGCTGGGTTGCTCTAGCTTTAGGAGTCAGAGAACGTAACCTTAATAGAGGAGATGATCGATCATTTTGCCTCTGTTGCTCTAGAGACTTAAAAAACCAATGATTTTTTGGGCTTCGTAGAGTCAATAAACCTAAACTGCTGACTAAAACGATCAGTAATATTAATCGTTTGTTTTGCCACCATAAGGTTTGGGCTTTAGGTCTTTTTTGTTGTTTGGGTCGCAATTGGGATTCTAGCATGGTTATCTTGCCTGACTTATACCTCAGACTATTGTTTATGGCAAACAATTTGGAACTATGGTCTATAGCTCTGCGTCAATTGGTCATAATTAACCCATAGGAAAAATATTTTTGCCTAGTTATGTTTAACGCAAAATACTCGAAAATCACCACTTCTGTTTTTATGACAATTACTGCTACGGGAGCTATGTTCGCAAACCTTGCTAATATAACCCCTGTCCAAGCACAACTGTTTCCTGAACAAAGACCAACAAGAGAACGGGAGTATAATCCCCCCAGACAACCCAGTATCGACCAACGTTCTATTGACCCTAATACTATTCCTAGAGGCTTTACCATCCCCGTAGAATACGAAAAAGAAAAGATTTTAGTCACCCCTGAAGAGACTGTCCCTATCACCTTAACTGTTGCTGCTAATGTTAGAGATAGTAGACGCAATACCCTAATTCCCTTCGGCAGTGAGATTATGGGGCAAATTGAACCCAGCGATGATGGTTCTGGTTCGTTATTTACTGCCCAAGAATTAGTCTTTCCCGACGGTACAACTCAGTTTATTGATGCTACTTCTAATGTAGTGACTCGTAGAGAAACTATCGAAGAAGGCGCAAGTACAGGAGATATCTTGAAAGGTGCAGCAATTGGTGGGGCTGCGGCTACTGTATTAGCCGAAGTTTTTGGTGATATTGACGTGTTAGAAGTTTTGGGCGGTGCTGGTGCTGGTGCTGTAGCAGGACTGCTGCTGGGAGGAAACAAAGTAGAACTAGTTTCCATCGATCCCAACAACGACTTAGACTTAACCCTACAATCTGATTTAGCTGTACGTTAAATCTTAAGAAACTTTTTATTGTCTCTTAATATTTTTCAATATCTCAATATATTTGAGTGATAGCTATTTAACTGATTTGGAAGATAAAAGTCACTAAATCTCCTTTCCCCAGAGCAATGCGATCGCCTGTTCTTAGTCGATGACGATTGCCCATTAGTAAGGGAGAATGATTAATGTAAGTTCCGTTAGAACTGCCTATGTCTTCGATGTAGTAAGCATCTCCTTCTATTCTAATATCAGCATGAACCCGTGACACAATTTCTGAGTCAGGAAAACCAGCTACATCTATATCTGGAGGAATTTGACCATTGGGTTTACCAATATGAACTACGTCCAAATTAGTAGCTATTTCAATAATTGTGTTGGTTTGCAAATGAAGTAAGTGAGCTTTTTGGATCTGTAGCTGAGTAGCTCCCGCCATAGCTCCTATTGGAGAAAAAGTGGCTTGAGATACTGATGAAGTTGGGATTTCAATACTTTCGTGCTTCGCTCTAACTTGCTCTGGTTCAGATGGTGACTCTGAAGCTACTTGAATTGACTCAGTATCTAAATCTGGAGAGTCTAATTTCCAGGGCATATTGCTTTCAGATTGATTGTCTGGTGGAGATTGGCTATCAATCCCTTGGTCTGGAATTGAAACAGAAGAATTTATCACTTCTGTTGATTCTATTTCTGGAATATCATTTGAAATCGGCTGAGTTTGCCCAATGGTCATATCTTCTTCTTCTTCTTCTTCCTCATCCCAGGGGCTTTTGATGGGGGATGACATAGCAGTCTCGGGTAATATATCAGGTGCTTCTCCTGACAAAGATATTCCTTGTGGTAAGGATATTTCTTCTAAAGGTATATTTGGTAATGAGCCGACTGCCGTTTCTTCAATAGCGGGGGTTGGAGAATTTTCTGCTTGCAGATTAAAACCACATTGACCACAAAAAGTAGCATCAGTTTGCACGGATGCTCCACAATTCGGGCAGCTAATGGTAGCTGGCAGAGGAGTATAACAATTTTCGCATTGCAACGATCCTTCTGGATTTTGATGATTGCAACTAGGGCAAGTAATCATAGGTATTTTTAAAACTAACTATTACACTGCTACCAACATAGGTATTTTTTTTACCTAACTATTCTACTGTTACGATTCTAATTTTTAAAATTACGCTTGATCTGAAATTAGCTTCGTTTATACTAACTCCTTGCAGCCAGCTAATAGCTTGATCAAGCTATCTTAACTTTGTTAAGTTCACACTAGATCTAAATATTAAATCTCAATCAGATCTCAATATTAGTCGACAAACTGTTGTTGAATTCAATATTAGACCAATATAATAATGGTTTTACAAGTTTCATAGTTCTGCTGCCGCTGCTTGATCTAACAACCATAATAGTTCTCCTTGAGGTTGAATTAAACGAGAAGGATAATTCATTGCATCAGCTTGTTCGGCAAATACTTGTTTGAGAGCGGGACGCTTATTTGCTCCTGCTACCACAAATAAAACACAACGAGCCTGATTAATCAGAGGAACAGTAAAAGTGATCCGAGGTTGACCATCTTTATTCCCCACAGTAACCAAGCGATTGCTTTCTGTCAAAGCTTCTGTATGAGGAAACAACGACGCAGTATGTCCATCATCCCCCATACCCAATAAAATCAAATCAAATACAGGTATTTCCCCTTTTTTAGTTGAGAAAAATTCTTGTAATTCAGCTTCGTGTTTTTGGGCATCTTGGACGGGATCTGCTGAAGTGGTATTCATCGGGTGAATATTTTCGGCAGGAATCTCAATTCGATCTAGCCAAGCCTGACGTGCCATTAATTGATTACTGTCTTGGTGTGTAGCAGGGACATACCGCTCATCTCCCCAAAAAATATGTATTTTTGACCAGGGTAGAGATTGACTAGATAATGCTTCGTATAGAGGTTTGGGAGTACTTCCTCCAGATAGAGCAATGGTAAATTGATCTCTAGATTTAATGGCGGTTTGTAGACGAGATAAAATAATGTCTTGCGATCGCTCTATCAAAGCAGATTTATCAGCCAAAACTTCAACAATTCTGTTCATGACGTTTAGATTGCTGTTTTTTATATTATTAAAGACACATTAATCACATTCATCTCAATCCTAAAGCTGTAAGTCCATAAATTTTCTAAAACTTAAGTATCTTTTATTTCTCTCGGGGCTGGATTAGTCTCAAATATTCAGGAGAAAACGAACTCGGCAGCAGCCCAAAAATAGTTTCAGCATAGTTTATAGCTGTCGATCTTGAGGGAGAAACTGAGAGTTTTAAATTCTTAAGTTCTCTCTAATTTGCTTGGGATATTAGATCGGGACACAGTAAAAGGTAGAATTTGATAAGAATATAGCCTTATAGTATATATATTGGTTCAGGTAAACAAAAATAAGTATGTTTCATACATATAAGAGAATGTCAATACTTGCAACAATTCTTTATAAGCATTAAAACTTATATTAGAGCAAAATTAATACAAATTCAGTTGTAAGGAGAGTAATTGCTCTGTGCTGCAACGTTTAAAGCAAGATTTAAAAAGCGACTTAATCGCTGGCTTATTGGTAGTCATCCCTTTAGCCACTACTATTTGGTTGTCCATTTCTATCGCCAAGTGGGCAATTGATTTATTTACCCGTATACCCAAACAAATTAATCCATTCGACGGATTAAATCCATTTCTAACCACTATTATAAATTTTTCTGTCGGATTAGCTGTTCCTCTCCTAAGTATTCTTATCATTGGTTTGATGGCAAGGAATATTGTTGGGCGGTGGTTACTAGATTTTGGCGAACAACTTCTTCAGGCTATTCCCCTTGCAGGTTCTGTATATAAAACCCTCAAACAGATCTTAGAAACTTTACTGGGTGACTCTAAAACTAAATTTAGACGAGTGGTAATGATAGAGTATCCTCGTAAGGGAGTATGGACAATGGGATTTGTTACAGGAAAAGTTAGTCCTCCTCTACAGTCTCATTTAGTAGAAGAAATGATTAGTGTTTTTATTCCTACTACTCCCAATCCCACTTCAGGATGGTATGCCATTGTTCCTAAGGAAGAGGCAATTGATATCGATATTTCTATTGAAGATGCCTTTAAGGTGCTAATCTCTGGGGGAATCGTTAGCCCAGAAACTCCTGCTATGAAACCACCTCTATCTATTCCTAAATCACGCAAAAAAGTACCTCTAGAAAGTACTTTTAACACCGAAAAATCTGAATTAATTTCTGTAGAAGAAGAAAGTTAAAGGAAACTTCACTGTATATTCACTGTATAATAGTCGGGCTTGATTTAGATATTGACTAGGGTTAGAGCAGTTTGAGGAAGTTGTTGCCGTGGTAATCTCTGACCTTCAAAGCGATGTGGTTAATGTAGTGCAGGAAAAATAGGGGCAATAACCTAATACTTAATTAATACCCAAAATACGCTCAACATCAAATAATTTAGTAACCTACATTAGTACAGAACATGGCTCTCCGCAAACAACCCCGAAGCATTGCCCGTGAATTGGCACTATTAAGCATTAGTCAAATCAAAGCTAAGAAAGACAAACTTACTGAAGAAGATTTAGACAATCTAATTTTGGCAGCTATTCGCACTCTGACGATAGAAGTTCAGGATAATTTAGAAGCCGCTTCAGCAGAAATTAAGCGAGGTGAAGAACGTCTATTAAATAGCGAAACTCGTGCTAGTGACTTAAGCAGTTCTAGGGTAATGATTCAAGAAGCTTTGTCAGTTTCACAAACGGCGGTTAATCGCTTAGGAGTGGCGATCGAATTTCCCGAATTTTTGCAGCTTACTAGCAAAGAACAGGTTCGGAAATATGCCATAAAGTTAATCGCTACAGTTAAAGATCATCGCCAAGAAATCGAGCAATCGATTGAGAATGTGTTAGTGGCTTGGCAATTAAACAGGTTAGCAAAAATTGATCGGGATATTTTACGTATTGCCGTAGCAGAAATAGTTTATTTAGATATTCCGGAAAGAGTCGCGATTAACGAGTCGGTGGAATTAGCCAAACGTTACTCCGATGAAGATGGATTTAGGTTCATTAATGGGGTATTAAGGCGATTAAGCGATCGCCTTAAGGAGCAAGAAGTAGGGGTTGAAGAAGAAGAAGAAGAAGAAAAAGAAGAAGAAGAAATCGAGGAAGTTGAAGGGGTTGAAGAAGAAAAAGAAGAAGAAGAAGTTGAGGAAGTTGAGAAGCAAAAAAATAAAAAACCTTTACCAATTTTGAAACAGACTTTTAGAGAGGATAAATAGATAAATAAAGATTTGAGGCAATAGGTAACAAAGAGTTAAATATGTTTTGTTGTTCTGAACGAGTAAGTGGTATTTTTTTAAAATCCGACAACAATCTGCCATATCCCTACAGCTAAAGTTAGAGTAGCTAAATGTTGAGGTAATAAGTATTTAAATGGCTGGCGAGCAATCTTTTGAGTCAAAAGGATAGATAATAGTACACCACAAATTAAGGAACATCCCTGTAAAAAAGCAATCACTGCGGGATGAGCAACTAATATAGGAAGACTTGCCCCATCTAAGCCAAAGGTTGCCATGGTTACAGGAAGTATTTTGCCTCCTTCTTCTAAACCGAGACGGAGATAATGAGCTAAGTTACCTGCCAATACTAAAGGTAAATATCCGTAGGCTAATTCTATAAACTTACGGGGTTTGTATTTATTATTTAATTTTCCTCCAAGTTGATTTATGCCTTGGGCTAACAGAGGTATGGCAATCGGAAGACTTAAAATGATAACGGATACTAAAGCATGGTTGCCAAATTTATCTAGTTGCAAGTCTAAACCCAGTCGAGTTTCTATTTCGGGTAAACGATGGAGAAAAATAACGTTCAACAATAAAAACAATAAAGCTACTTCATAACTGCGGGGAGTATGAGTTGTCCATAATTCAATTCCAGGAGGACGTAAATTAAGCTCTACCGAGCGATGAGGACAAGCTTTTAAACAAGTCATGCACAATACACAATCTCGATTCTCAGTTAACTGTGCGGGATGGGAATATAAAGGACAACCATTTGTTTCTTGTCCTTCTCCTTTAGCTGGACCACCTTTGTAGCATTGATAAGTAGTACATTCTGCTGAGCAAGTTCCCTGTTGCGCTCGCAATTCCGTCATCGAAAGTTTAGCAAATAAACCATTCATGCCCCCAATAGGACAGAGATAACGACACCAAAAGCGACGTTCAAAGATCGCTGAAAAGATCATTGCTCCTGCGGTAATTAGTAACAGTAAACAAGCAGAAAGATAAGCAGTATTTTCTAAATTCCATAGTTCTTCCCAGAGCAATATTAAGGTAAACAAACCAAACAAAAACCAGCCACCCCAAGGTTCGGCAGCATTTCTCGGCCATTTTTTAAGTTGTCGAGGAAATAAAATTAAAGAAAGCTTTTGAGTAATTTCTCCATAAATCATAAAGGGACAAACTGCACACCAAAGTCTTCCCACAAAGGGAAAAGATATTAAGATTAGTGGCCACCACCAAGCCCAAAATAAATTGAGAGCAAAGTTCTCTTGGCGGTTTTGGGGAGCAATGAATAGAACTAAAACAACAAAAGCAAAAAAGCTTAAGGTAAAGCCATAATTAATCCTGTTGGGAAACCAATCACTGCGTAAAAAATAGCGTAGCTTAGGATATTTGTTAAGCAGATTTAACCGATATTGTTTCTTTTTACTTTGAGATTGCCAAACAACTTCTTCGGTAATATCATCAGAACCTTCTAGTTGAGTCAAAGCTCGTTCAATGAGACTTTCTAATTCCCGTAGATTATTAGGAAAATCATAAGCTTGTAAATTTCTAATTGCTTCAGGAGTAATTTTAGCTTTCTTACGAGATTTGTCACGCCCAATTAGATTTAAATAGTAGTTGACCTGTTCCCCTATATCGGCTTTACGTACTCTTAAAGGAGGAACTTTAATTAAATTATCTACTACAGAATCGATCGCTGGAATCGTTTTCTCAGAAATTAAAATAATTCTGGCTTGAGAAGTTTGTGATTCAGATTTTTCTCCCCCAGGACGTGTTACAGGAGTGTATTTATTCGTCTTAATTAAATTTGCGATCGCCGGTAATAATTCATTCGGCAACTGTTCAATATTATTTAAAACTAAAGTACCTTCTTGTAAGCTAGCAATTAACCCTGGTTTGCCACCACTACGACCAAACAATTCTGCGCCAC
>JASJDX010000244.1 GCA_030064975.1 Pleurocapsa sp. MO_192.B19 | reverse complement strand
CAAAAACAAACTCGTCGGGAATAGCAGGAGGTTCTTGCTCTTGTTCTTCTTCCTGTTCCTCTTCTTCTGGTTCGTCCTCGTCTTGATCTTGATTGGGTTCGTCGTCAGGCTGCTGTTGTTGCGGTGGAGGGGGTGGCTGGGGGGCATCTTCGGGAGGTGCTTCAATAGTAGTAGCACGGGGAATAATTACTAGTTCGACCGCTTTTCGTAAATCATCGGCGATGACATTATCTCGTCCATCTAATGCGGCACAGGCTTTGGCTACCCTAACGGCAAACAGTTCGGCTCGATGTCCTTCTACTGTTCCTCTGATTGCCTCCTGTACTAAATAGAGAACTTGATCGTGAGTTATTTTTACTTCTTTGAGCCATTCCCGCGCCAGGATAATATCGGTTTTAAGACTATCGATATCTTCTTCATAGGTACTGATAAATTCTTGAGGAGAGTTGGTAAAATCTATTACCTGATTAACCGCTTCTACCCGTTGTTCAAGGGACAATACTCCATCCGCCGAAAGAGCGATCGCAATTCGATCTAAAAGATGCTCCCGCAATACTCCCTCTTCTGGATTATAAGTAGCAATTAAAAGAGGCTTACAGGGATGCTGGAAACTAATTCCTTCCCGTTCAATGACATTACGTCCATCGGTCAAAACTGTTAGTAGTTGGTTGGCAATTTGGTCATCTAATAAATTAATTTCATCGATATATAAAACCCCGCGATGCGCCTGAGCCAGTAACCCTGGCTGAAATACAGGTTCTCCCCGTTTAACAGACTCTTCTACATCTACAGAGCCTAATAATCTATCTTCTGTTACTCCTAATGGTATCTGCACAAAAGGAGCAGGAACAATCTGAGTAGGGAGATCTCCCAAGGCGATATTGCCATACTGAGCAACGGTATCATCATCCCAGCTTTGAGGTTGGGTGGGGTCACAATTGTAGAGAGAACCCTTAATAATTTCTATTGGCGGCAAAAGGTTATAGATCGCCCGCGCCATAACCGATTTAGCCGTTCCGCGACGACCAGCGATCGCTACTCCACCCAGTTCTGGATCGACAGCAGATAAAAGCAAAGCTAGCTTGATTGCTTCTTGTCCGACAACAGCAGTTAGAGGAAAGTTAAAATTTTTGGGTGCAGTAGTTACAGCAGACATGGCGATCGCCTTGAAATTTCTTTTGGGTAATAAAACTTAGTAACTTTTCACTTTAATCTATTTGGGGGGACAAACTCAAAGGAACGTAAATTTGATGAGTCAAGAAAATTATCTAGTTAACGTGAGGCAAGGAATTCGGAGTTCGGAGTATGCCCTACGGGCACGCTGAGTCTAACGACTTGCTCCGCAACCGCGAACGGAGTTCGGAGTTTGGAGTTCGGAGTTTGGAGTTCGGAGTATTCGCTGCGCGAAAAGCTACGCAACGGAGTTCGGAGTTCGGAGTTACAATTTTGACAACGAAATAATAGGGAATGCAAGAATCTCTCAAGTTATGAATTACGAAATTTCTAGTTTCATCGAACTGACGTCTGGTTAGGATTGGATAAAGGATAAAGGATAAAGGATAAAGGATTTTATTAACTATCCTGTTGCAAATGATCGAACAAGTTCTGCCAGTTAGTTTCTCACTGTTGTGATTCTTCTTTAACTTCAAAAGTTTTATTTACAGCTTGAGGTAAATTCATCGCCTGGATACATAATTGGGCGATCGCATCTCGGCTTACTTCTCCCTCTTAAACTTTTTTCGAGTTTCTTTGTTACTGGTAGTTATTGTTAAATCAGGGTTAAGAGAAAAGTTGCCAACTTTTGGAGATACTGTTCAACTTTCGTTTCTTTCTGGTGTCCATGTGGCGATAAAAGAGGGATAAAAACAATTAAGCTTAATTTGTCACCATTGAGGAGCAATCAAAATTATCCAGTAAAAACTATTAGTATCCGAATTTAACCCAAGGGGGAACTAACTTGTCTTTTGCTAGAATCAGAGCATAATTCTCCTGTACTATCAGCATTTTATTGGCTTCAATCAATAGTTTTTGCAACTCTTCTAGATTACTAATAACTACGATTGAACTTATATATGAAAACAATCGTGATTCTAATTTTAAATAAAGCTCTTGTTGAGTTATAGCTTTACCACACATTCGATTCTTCATCTCTTCCTGTATGATTAAAGTTCTTTTGAACAATTCAATCAAATCAGATTGTAACTTAAACACATCAGTAGTTTTTTTTATTCGATCGGATAGAACCCTCAAAGCAAAATCCTGTTCAAGAGAGAGATAAGAAGAGTAATTCATGGGGATAAATAATCTTAAATTGCTCGAATTATAAATGACCCCAATTTTTAATTCATCAGCCAAATTACGGAGAAATCAAAATACTAGAAAATAAATTGCTACCTTTTTCTGATTATAGAAAAATTTAGCTAAAATAGCGGATATAAACCTGATTTTTGTTAATATTTAATTTATAAGACGCTTTGACCTGCGTAATATAGATTTATTGTGCATTTTCAATCGATTACTTGGTGACAATAGTAGTAACCAAGCCGTGTTCAATATTGGATTCAAGTTTACTAAATCCTAGATCTTCAAGTTGATGATCTATCCACTGTTTCGACAAGCGAAGCTTTTTATAAAAGCTTTTATTTAGTTTCCAGCTATTATGATCTTTTTTGTATATAAGATCGTGAACTTTAACTGTATTTGGTTCATATTCCAAAAAACAGGTAAATATTATGTGTTCATCACTCTTGACAGGAATAAAGCGATCGAGTTCAGATAGCTCTTGAGAAAGATCGCGGAAGGTCATAATAAATTTACCCCGATCTTCTAATGATGAGAATATTTTTTTGAAAAGAGAACACACTTTATCCTTTGATTCTAAATGAAGAAGAGTATCGGTCATACAAATGATTAATTCTGCTTTACCCTGAAGGTATTGCTCAAAATTAATCAGATCGTCTTGAATTGTCACAATAGTTGACTTTCCAGAATTTTCTTTTAATTCATTAAGCAATTTTTGCTCTAGATCAATAGCTGTAACAGAAAACCCAAGTTGTGCAAGGGGAATTGATTGAAATCCACATCCAGCACCGAGATCGATTGCTCTACTTGAGCCCATTGGGCTTATCTCATGCTTTTGGAAAAACTCAAGATTTTTATGAATACCATAATCAAAACCTCCCAACATCCAAGAGTAAACATCTGCCAAAACTTGCTCGTAATGCTCTTGTGCAGTTGCCATACTTCCCCTCTTTTAACTAGATCCCTCTTTTATCACTCTCCGACAACAAATGCAAAATTAGAAATCTATAAGCATTTACACTAAATCTTTAAATAGGGTTTACTGGGGTCTGATTCGGCACGGAGATTGACCACCACTTTTCTCTCACGGGCTAATTGCTCCAACCAACCGATACACCAACGCATTTCCCCTTCATCAGCCAACTGTTGCTCCCAATGCCAGCAGAGTAGCTCGTTGTGCTTGAGTAATACCAGTTATTCCAGTGATATTCATCCCTTCATAGGGTCTTTTTGCCCTCAAAGTTTTGAAACACTTACCTGTCTGGAGATTCCACAGCTTGATTGTCTCATCCATACTACAAGTAGCAAGCCATTGTCCGTCAGGACTCCAACTGAGCGATCGCACCCAACTGAGGTGTCCCCGCAAGACTTGGCAGCATTCTCCAGTTTGTACAGACCACAACCGAGCTGTACCATCTTGCGAAGCACTGGCGAGAATTTGTCCGTTGGGATGCCAAGCAACTGACCAAACCCAATGGCTATGTTCTGTAAAAGTATGGAGGCATTCGCCAGTCTCTACATTCCAAAGCCTAACGGTGTTGTCATGTGAACCACTGGCAAGAATTTTTTCATTAGGACTGAAAGCGACTGAGAAGACGGCGTTTGTATGTCCTCGAAGCGAATTTAAACATTGACCTGTATTGCTATCCCACAGTTTGAGAATGCCTCCATGAGCCCCACAAGCTAAAATCTGACCTTCTCGATTCCAAGCAACAGTTGTCACTATATGTTCATTTTCTAAGGTTTGTTGGCACTTTCCCGTACCGCCGTTCCAGAGCTTGACGGTGCCATCTAAAGAAGCACTGGCAAGCTGTTTTCCGTCGGGATGCCAGGTTACGGCTTGAATCATTCCCAGATGTTCCTCAAAGGTACTGAGACAATGCCCCGTATGGGTGTCCCACAGTCTGACAGTTTTATCCTGAGAAGCACTAGCAAGCAAATGTCCATCGGGACTCCAGGCTATTGACCACACTATGTCAGTGTGTCCCCGCAAGATTTGCCGACAATTTCTCCTGGCAACGTCCCACAAGCGAAGCGTTCCATCCTGATGGGCTGAGGCTAACTGTTGACTATTACTACTCACTGCTACATCGCGGACAGCATTGCTATATCCGTGCCAAGTTTGCAGACAATCTCCCGTTGTAGTGTCCCACAATTCGATCGACTGGTCATCACTACTGGCGAGGGTTTTTCCGTCTGGACTGAAGGCAACTGACCAAACTTTACTGGTATGTCCCTGTAGAATTTTGAGACATTTTCCCGCGTGAGTTTCCCATAATCTCACTGTCCCATCTTGACAGCCACCTGCCAGCATCCTTCCATTCGGGCTAAATGCCAGCCACCAAGCTATGCCACCAAAATTTCCCTGCACTGTTTGGTGGCATTCTCCGCTAGAAATATTCCAGAGCTTGATGGTACCGTCTTGAGAGCTACTTGCCAGGGTTTTTCCGTCGGGGCTAAATGTAACATACCAGACTAGACTTGCATGGTCGGATAATGTTTCGAGCAACTCTCCCAAAAGAGCATCCCAAAGCAAAACAGTGTTGTCACCGCCAGGACAAGCTAAAATTTTTCCATCGGGACTCCAGGCAACTGAAGCAATCTGAGCGGCATTTTCTAACAGGACTTTGAGACATTCCCCCATCCGTGAATTCCACACTCTCAAGGTTTGATCGAAGCTGACACTGGCAAGCATTGTGCCATCAGGACTCCAAGCTAAACCACTAGCCATCTCAGTGTGCTTAAAGGTATGGAGGCACTGACCAGTTGTAATAGCCCAGAGTTTGACGGTGCAGTCTCGTGAGGCACTAGCGAGGGTTTGACCGTCTGGATTAAAGGCAATGCTGCGTACCCACGCTTGGTGGGCACGATACATTTTGACGATCTGACTATTAGGCATCTGTCGCAAGTAGATATTGCCTTGGGTATCGCCACTAGCCAGTAGCTTGCCATCAGAACTAAAGGCTACACATAAAGTACTGGCAAAAGTTTCTGCGAACAGTGATTTACTCAGATCGGCATGGGCAAAATTAATTCCTTGCAGTTCGACTTGTTGCAGACAAGCGTGCCAGATACTCAAATCTGAAAAATCTAAGCCAGTCAAATCTAACTTTAGACGAACGCAGAGATTGAGCAGATTGCCGCCGCCATAGTTCGATAGGGGATTTTCGATTTGTCGCAAGGTTTGCAGGAGGTTCAACACTTGCTGTTTGAGGGCAGCGATCGCTCTAAAAGTTTTTTTCCATTCCCTAGCAATCGGGGTGAGAATCAGTCGCACTTGAGCGTCACGCACGTATTCTTTGACGGTGGTTTTGACTAAAGCATAGCGGGTAAACAAATCGAGTTCGCAAGTGCTCAATTCATCGACGATTTGTTCGATCAGGCGATCGCAGACATATTCCATCACCACTGGCTGCTGAGTGTATTTGCCTTGTTGCTTCTCAATTAGGTTGCGCCAGCATAGGGCTTCTAATCCTTCCAATAAACGGCTTCGCGGTACAGGTGGCATAATATCTTCTTGCAATTCCTCTACCGTCGTCCATTCGCGATTTATCGCTAACCAATACATCAGAGTTTGTTCTAGTGCTGAGAGGCGAGCGAATTGTCGGTCGAGAAGTTGGCGCACCCCGTTGAATAGCACAGTTCCTTGAGCCAGGAAAGTAGCAATGTCGCCGTCAAATAAGTCTTGGATGGAGGTAGCAGCGATCTTGAGTGCCAGGGGGTTCCCTCCGTAGCTATCGATCAGAGTTTTTCTCTCTTCGACCGAACCCGATAAGCCTTTAGCTGTCAGTAAAGCATCGGCTTCTGTTTGCATTCCAGATAAACAGAGCGATCGCACGGGCAATTCTCTTCCTTCCCGACTGGCGATTACCTGGGGTTTTTCGCGACTAGTAACAATTAAGCAACTTTGATGGGCCGTTTCTCCCACCAGTCGCAGTAATTGCCCATAGTCGTCGTAGCCTGCTCGAAATTGACCTGGCTGTTGTGGTTGCAAAATTGCTTCGAGGTTATCGAGAATCAGCAGACATTTGGAGGCACGCAGATAATGCATCAAGTGTTTTAACTCTGGGCGAGTTTCTTGTTGCTCGGATATCAGAGGTACGATTTGAGTTAATAATGCGTCCAATGGGGGAGCATTGCGGAGGCTGCGCCAGATAACGAACTCAAATTGTTCTTGAATTTGCTGGGCTAATTTCACTCCTAAGGCCGTTTTGCCAATACCACCGATGCCCAAAAGTGCCACGAGACGACAATCATCCTCCAGAACCCACTGCTGTAAAGTCTGGAGTTCGGCAGTCCGTCCCAAAAAGAAAGACACATCGGGGGCTTCTCCCCAGTCAGTGAGATTTTGAATTGGCAGTAATGAGTGTTGACGGGCTTGATATCTTTCTAAAGCTTGTCGAAAGTTGGTTTTGCTGACTTTTTCCCCTAATGCCTTCGAGAGTAAACGCCAGAGTTTCGGACCCACATCCCGCTTGACATAGCTCACCGAGTAGCCAGATTGTTCGGCAATTTGTTCATAGGTGCGCTCGGCGATCGCGCCTATAACGATAGCAGTTTCTACGTCACTGAGATATCGGTTAGCCATAGCAAAAATGGCTGCATTGGCAGTATTAAGTATCTCCTCTGATTCCAACACGATCCTTCTTCGAACACCCTAATACTACAATCCTACCTGAACTTTCCAGAACTAAGTGCTTAAACTCCATAACTTTCCTGCAACGACAATTACAAAAATCCTAATTATCTTGGAAATAGGTAGGAAATAAGTAGTCTATGTAGTCTATTACACAGAAATAAAACTCTACTTGCCGATTTTGAATTAAGGAGATCGAGATATGCCAGAATTTGATACACCTCTTGGCTTACGTTCATCGAGAGGTGAAGTGAAGTCGTTAACTGCGAATTTTAGAATCACCACTCCTAAAAGACAGGACTGTTTTATTCTAGTTGTCGCGGTAGTGATGGTGTGAGGGCATCATCAGGGTTAGGAGTGGCGATCGCTATCTGAGTACCGTCCTGTTTCAAAATCTCATACTTGTCTCAGCTATGAGGCAGATAGCAGAAGTCTAGAACTCTACTGTCGACTAAATCTAGATAATTTATCTAGATAATTTCAAGTGAATCCAAATTAACCCGCTCTACGTATTAGCTATAGAAAGTTTAAATCGCTTTGCAGCTAATAACTGAGCAGGTAATTAGTTTTTCGTTAGTTAAGAGCTATTTCAGTAAAGTATTCCCATTTTTAGCTCTTAGAGGAGGCGATCGCATCAAGTCTTCTGTCAAAACTCTGTTTATTATTGTTTACATTTTGAGAGGTAATCATTATGCTTCAACTTGGCAATACAGTACCAAATTTTACTCAGCAATCTTCTCAAGGTCAGATCGATTTCTACGATTGGGCGGGAGATAGTTGGGTAGTATTCTTCTCCCATCCAGCAGATTATACTCCCGTTTGCACCACCGAACTTGGCAGTGTCGCTAAACTTAAGCCCGAATTTAACAAGCGTGGTGTTAAGGTCATTGCCCTAAGTGTAGATGATGTTGAATCTCATCAGGGCTGGATTAATGACATCAACGAGACTCAAAACACGACAGTCAATTATCCCATAGTTGCGGATGTAGATAAGTCAGTTTCTTCCCTTTATGGCATGATTCATCCCGATGCCAATGCGAAAGTAACAGTTAGAACTGTCTTTGTCATCGATCCACAAAAGAAATTACGTTTAACTATTACCTATCCACCCAGCACGGGACGTAATTTCCAGGAAATTCTGCGGGTTATTGACTCACTACAATTAACAGATAACTATAGCGTGGCTACTCCCGTAGATTGGCAGGATGGAGAAGATGTTGTAGTAGCTCCTTCTATCCCCACTGAGACAGCTAAACAGAAATTCCCCAAAGGTGTGACGGAAATCAAGTCTTATCTACGTATGACTCCTCAACCTAATAGATAGAATCCCTTTGAAACATTGGATAAACCTATGGTAGTACCTTCTATTCAACAAGAAAAAGGTAGTAAAGTTGCTCGCATCAGTGCGTTTATCTATGGCATTGTTTGCTATGGAATTTTCTTGGGCACATTCCTCTATGCTGTCGGATTTTTGGGCAATTTGATAATGCCTCGCTCAATCGACTTTGCTGCTTACATTACGCGGGAGCATCCCGTTTCGGCAAATATGTTTTTTCGATATACGATAAATCAAAGATTACACTGTTCAACTCATCGTGTTTATTCCAAAATGGGATGCTCCCCATTACGCTGACTAACGCTCTTTCGGTCAACCTTAGCCTGTTAGAAATCTTTGGCTTGCAGCACAGCCTTATGGCTCGATAGTGGTTCAAATTCTGATGGACTTAGATTGTACCAAAGCTCGTTGAGCGAAGCACCTATGTTCTATTCTCCAGCCTATGCTTGATTACTTTGTTTTGCTTCTGGCAACCTATGGGAAAAAGAACGAACGTACTTTGTCAATCTAAGTTCCGTCATTTTACTTATTACCTCAAGATTTAGGAGATGATCCTAATGCGAATTGCTCGGAATATTACTCAATTAATTGGTCGTACACCATTAGTGCAACTCAACCGAATTCCCCAGGCGGAGGGATGTGTAGGACGGATTGCGATCAAACTAGAAGGGATGAACCCCGCAGGTTCAATTAAAGATCGAATTGGGATTGCAATGATTCAGGTAGCAGAAGATGCAGGAAAGATCCAGCCTGGAAAAACGACTTTGGTAGAGGCAACTGGAGGTAACACGGGCATTGCTCTAGCAATGGTGGCAGCGGTTAAAGGCTATCGATTAATCGTAACCATGCCAGAAACAATGAGCTGGGAAAGGCGTGTTCTGCTGCGAGCCTATGGCGCAGAGTTAGTTGTAACGCCTAAAAGAGAGGGAATGAAAGGGGCGATTATCCGTGCAGCAGAAATTCTCCAGGAGTTACCCAATGGTTTTATGCCCAACCAATTTCAAAATCCTGCTAATCCTTGCATTCATCGCGAAACCACGGCTAGGGAACTTTGGACAGATACAGACGGACAGGTAGACATTTTGGTGGCGGGCGTGGGGACAGGTGGCACTATTACAGGTATAGCTGAATTTATTAAGCAAAGGAAACCAGAGTTTAAAGCCATCGCCGTTGAACCTCAAAGTAGTCCCGTACTGTCTGGAGGCGCACCTGGTTTGCATAAAATTCAAGGATTGGGAGCGGGTTTTGTGCCTCCCGCGCTGCGGACTGACTTACTAGATGAAGTTATTTCGGTGACAGATGATGACGCGATCGCCTACAGTCGTCGTCTTGCCAAAGAAGAAGGCTTACTGTCGGGCATCTCTGCTGGAGCGGCACTCTGCGCTGCAATTCGGGTAGCCAAGCGCACTGAAAATGCCAACAAGCTAATCGTCATGATTCAGCCTAGCTTTGGAGAGCGTTACCTGAGTACCGTTTTGTTTCAAGATTTATTGCCATTTGAGGGCGCAATTGAAAGTGATGGGTTCAGGCGATTGGCTTCGCCACCTCCCTTTGGGCGATCTCGCTTTTCAGGGTTTTGTAGTAGATGTAAACAAACTAGCAGCTTTGAAGAATCTCGAGCCATATGACATTTGCCAAAATCAGCTCCACCATCAAGCAATGACTCGATTGTGAGTAAATATTTGACCAATTTTCTAGAAAGCTAATACTTCACATGACATCAATTGACCAACAGCACGAGTATATAACTAAGGAGAACCAACAATGGAAGTTACTAACGATGCACAAAATAATAATTTAACTACTCCAACCGCAGCCTTACAAACCAGTCAAGTTTCCGCTCTTGACACTAGGTTGCCGATACATGACGCCTTTGCAGTTTTAGAGCGAAGTGAAGATGGAGTTGAATTAACTCTGGATACAGAGCTTCCTCCAGGAGCTTATACCGTTTGGTGGGTGGTTTTCAATAATCCCGAATTCTGCGTAGACGGTTGCGGTAGTGACGATTTAGAAAGGTCGGCAGTCAATGCCTCTTCTTTGTGGGCGACGGGGGAAGTTGTCGGTGATGAAGGTAGTGTAACTTTTAGCGCAGAGCTTCTAGAAGGAGAACTTCCTACTGGTTTAGACCAAGTTACTTTGGGAAATGGGTTAGTGGATTCTTTCTCGGCTGAGATTCATCCGATTATTCGTTCTCATGGTTCGGTTATTCCTGGACTAGAAGAAGAACAAACCACTACCTTTAATGGCGGTTGTCCTCCTAATGAATGTGAAAATATCCAATTTTCCGTTTTTCCAGCGGTTTCGGATGCCGAGCCTCCTTTATCTCAAGTTACAGTTGATTTTGAAGGCGAAGATCTAGCT
Source organism: Pleurocapsa sp. MO_192.B19 (assembly GCA_030064975.1). Classification (GTDB taxonomy): domain Bacteria; phylum Cyanobacteriota; class Cyanobacteriia; order Cyanobacteriales; family Xenococcaceae; genus Waterburya. Next base: position 2,784 of record JASJDX010000244.1, on the reverse strand, counting down.
GCGGGAACGATCGTTACCGACCAGTATGATGACTTGGGATTGACTATTTCTGCGTCCACTGAATTTGGTGCCATGTTATTTGACACCAATAATCCGACAGGAGAAGACTTTGACCTAGCAGCAGATTTAGGAAATGTCCTGATTATCTCAGAAGATGGCGATACTACCGATCCAGACGATAACGCCCAGGGGGGAACTCTAACGTTTGAATGGGATACAGAGGTCGATATTACGGGGGTCGATCTATTGGATATTGATGAGCCAGGAGGTTCAATTACCTTCTTCGACGATAATTCTCGTGAAATTGCTACATTAGAAATACCAGAACTCGAAAATAATAGTTTCCAACAATTGGGATTTGATGTCGAAAACGTAGCGCGAATGGATATTTTCCTAGCATCCAGCGGGGCAGTAACGGCAGTTGATTTCATCCCCTCGGATAATTTTGAGGCGATCGCCGCTTCGACTGACGATCTTGTAGCTTAGTGAGAACTTTATGATGAAATATTAGAGCTAATCTCATAAAGTCGAGCAATGAATATTCGAGTTGCCCAGTTGGGTAGCTCTGTAGAAGGGTAGTTCGTTATCCCTAGTGACAGTAGAAATTTTTTGAACTTCAACAGCGATTGGCGAAGCCAGTGCGCGGAGCGCAATCACTTTGAGAAATTCTTCATCATACAATTTCTCAAAAGTAATCGGAGAGATTAAAGATAATTATCAACTATCTTTGCTCCTTAATTGAATAATTCATCAAGAGAACTTATGTTTTATTCAGACCCCTTCAGCAAGTCCTAAATAAATACTTCATCGCACCAGCTACCATGTAAGCCATAAGGTATATGGTGTTTTAGGTGGAGTAAAGCGATCGCCTCTGCTGTTAAATTCTCTCCATCTAAAATTGCTAGGGTAGAACGATGTTTGCTACTATCATAAACCAAAGTTAATAGCCACCCTGCATCTTCACGTTCAGCGTTAGGTTTGGGTACAAAAATTGGTTCACTAACATAACCACTAGGAGCAAAAGAATGTAGTTGACGCTCTTTTGTTTGCAAGTCTAATTTCATAATTGCTTGCAACGGTGCATTACGTCCTGTATCGTTATGTGCTGCACCGATGTATAAATAGCGGTAGTCTCTACCAACGCGATTAGGGTTGTGGGTAGGAAATTCGCAACAGCGACGATCTAACATTTGGCGATCGACAGTGCCATCTTCTAAATTTAAAGAAAATCGCCATAACTGCCCTGGATTGAGACTGTCAAAATCAACTTCTTTGTAATTAGAGTTGGGTTGTACCTGGGGAAGAGTATGATAAGCGATCGAATCGATATAAACTTTGTTGCCCTTCTCAAAAGCATTGGCATGATGGAACACAAAACCAGATTCTACGCTAAAGGTTTTGATTTCTTTATTATTAGGATCGCGAGGAATTAAAATGACGCTAGTTGGTTTGTCTGGTTGAAACTGCACACACTGCCCTGCACCAAGCATCCCAAACAAAAAGGGCAACGGATTAAAATTAACAGGGTTTTGGAAAAAGATGGCGTATTGAGGAGTGATGATAAAGTCATGAATAAAGGAAAAGCCAGGAATACTATGAGCATGACGACGTAATAGCTTTCCATCGGGGGCAAACTCAAATAGGGTAATTTTGCTCGAAAGTCCTGGGTCAACTCGAAAGTTAACCAGACAGGGTGCGCCATCATCCATTTCACAACTAGGATCTATCCAGGGATGAGCCGCAAAAGCATCACCTGGTTCTAAAACGCCATCTAGATAGTCTATCCCTAAAGTATTGAGAGTTTTTGGATCTAAGCGGTGAGGTTCGGCTGCCTCCCACAAAGCGAGCAATTTATCACCCCAATAAATTACTCCAGTGTTAGCAATATTTTTAAGTTTGAGGTCAAAAATATTATTGAGCCATCCCCCAGATTTTTGAGTGCCAAATACTCCTCGATAAAGTATTTTCTCTGCTTCCTGTTCTTGGAGATAGGCTTCGGTTTGTACAAAACGGTTACGATAATATGCCTTGCCATCCTTGAAAGAAAACGCACTAATCATACCGTCCCCATCAAAAGGATGATGAACTGCTGAACCTCCAATATCTAATAAACCAGGGCCATTGCGAAATAGTGTCCCAGACAATTGTGAGGGAATCTCGCCTTCTATATTTTCTATTTCGTATTCATATTCGTTGGGTTGGGAATCATAACCCCGTTTCCATTCTTCGATATTGTATGGTTGATTATTGGCTTTTTTGGTAATTGTATTGGTCATGATGATGGTCAGTTATTATAAGCGAATCGCTATATCTAATACATTGTTCTGTTTCTTTAGAATATCAAGATTTGTAAAGCTATTTCTATATCTCTAGGGTAATCTGAGATTTGGTAAGGAAGTTCCAAACAGTGTTTTCATGGCTAAGGAACTGTAAGATAAAGCCTAAAGACTCCGAAAGAAAAACTGAATTAAATTTTTCTACAACCGATCTCAGTAGCGATCTCCTCTAAAAGAGCCAAGCTACAATCTAAAAAACAGAGATTAGATTAGAAACAGCGATCGCCCTAATCCAACTCAATGAATTTACTCACTGATGTTACGCACGTCAGGACTGAAACTCCTAATATTTCGTTCTAAACTAATTACTGAAACTATTGAAATCCCGTTTAGCTGCGTAACATCAGTTACTCATATCCCACATTCATCAGCCCCACAGATGAAGTACAAGAGAAATAGTGGTCAAACCACGATGAAATAGAGAAGTGAGACCAGAATCACTTCCAGA
>JASJDX010000243.1 GCA_030064975.1 Pleurocapsa sp. MO_192.B19 | reverse complement strand
CTCCTGTAATTCATGCTTGGAGTATCTCGAACTCTTAAGGGATGACCGAATATGGGTTACACGAAATTCACTTTTCGTAGAATTATTGCCGAAAAAATTACTATACCTCGTCTACTTTGAGAACTGGAGTTTTAGCAATAGAATGGAAACTTTTTATTCCTTTTCCCTTTAACCTTTTCCCCTTTCCCAATCAACACCAATAAACTATTGGTTTCAAACTAGATGCGGTTTATCTAGTAGACGCTACAACGTGCGATCGCCCTAGAAAAAAATTTGTACGTGAATTATTGAAAACTAAAATGCCTCGTCAATTAATTTGTGGTGATTCACTATTTGTTTAAACAGTTCATTTGCCAGTGAAACCCGATGAGGAAGAGAACAGCAGCGATCGCATTACTATTCTAACCAATTCTCTAGCCTTAGACCTACGATTAGGTACACTCTTGCTACCTCAATCGTCTAGTGAATCAATTTGTCTTCCATAATAGCTATGGCGATCGCGATCTATTTCGGCAAAGATGGCATCAATTTCTGAATTGTTTTGCCATGCACCTAAGACTTGTTTGATTCGGTTTTGTCGTTCTTTTAGAGTAAGATTAGAGTAAGATTAGCGAGGGGATGAAAAGTTACTGGTAAAATTTCCACTATAATTTCTTCTCCATCAGCAAGATCATCAATTTTTTCTAGTAATTCTATTGTTTGACCTCGTTTGATACCTTTAATTTTCATCGATACTTGTGACTCAGAAATTTATTTAATACAACCATTTTGTCATTTCTTTTGGTTTGAGTTCTTAAACAAAGGCGATCTCGTACTGCCAGGCTTGAACCGATCGTATTTCTGACATAATCAATTGTCTATCAATTATGTTTATCAAATTTGTCAAATACTTTATCCTTTGTTCTCTTTCTTCTTTGACAAATGAATAAAAACTAACCACTTACACAGAAACTGGGTTGTCCTGTCGCACAGTATTGACAATATTCATCAAGCGCAACCCTAACTCCCAATCAGACAGTCCTTGATTGTTATAATTAATCGCGATCGATGCTGCTGGGCGATTAATCCGAATCCGATTGACATATTCATCTGCATCTAAAGCCTGTTTTAAACGGCGGGCAAAATCGGCATCAATTGCTAACTGGGGCATTTTCAAACGAACTCTTCCAGGAACAGCATGAGCAATTGTATAGCCTTGGAGATCGTTCTCCGATGCTCCCATCTCTTCCCCAGTTGAATTAGAATTATGAGAATTATGAGAATTATGAGAATTATTGCTCTCGGTTAGTGCTAATGGTTGTTCTTTTTTTAGTTGGATAAAGACTTGACGAGCCAAACTTGCCACTAACAAGTTGACTAGCAAGGCATTTGCTCCTCGCAGTTGAAATCGGCTGGTAACGAATACTCCAATTACTACTGGGAGAATCATTTCAATCTCTCCATGTTCTTTTAAAAATGCAGTAATCTGAGAGGTAGCATCTTCTGGGGAGAGATTACTGAGATTATCGGTTGTAGTTGTAGCTGTCATAAACTATATTTCACTCCTAGATTTATAGGTTAAGTAAAAATGTGCTTTGGGTGAATAAAATAAAAGTTTAAAAAGATTTATTTTAATTTAGCTGTCATAATTGGTTTGGCTCGATATCCCGTCGTTTCCAAAGTTTTAATTAAAGATTCGACAGTAGTTTCTCGATCGCTAGTAATCTCGACTGTAACTTTTTTTTGGTACAGATTTACTTTTACTTGGTTAACTCCTGCAACTTTTTGTAATGCTTCTCTAACGGTTTGAGCGCACATTTGACGAGCGACCCCGCGTCCTAAAGGATACCGCTTCGCATATCGACGAAAGGCGCAAGGGAATGCGCGAGTCGTGACAGTGTAGATCTTCAACCTGTAATTGAATTTCTTTGTTGGGCGATTGTTTATTTTTTTGCTTTGTTGCTTCACAATTGTGCAAAATTACTGCATATTTAACCTCTGTTGGCTCGGTTACGCTAATATTGTCCTCTGGAGTGTGAATGCTGTGAATTTGAGCTTTGGTGGCAGAATTTTTCGGTAGATGGGGAGAACCAAGATGATGTTGGTCTACCCATTCATAGAATTCTGTAGTATTCGGGTTACAAAAAGTGCAGCCATGACACTTCTCAGAAGTCGGCAATTTGCGTACTCTTCCTTTACGGATTAATTTGTTGAGCATTGGTCTGAGAGCATCGCCATCTATCTGAAAGTGCAACTCCATTTCTGCTAGAGAAGCACAATGAGAGTCGAATACAAAGTCTTGTAGTTCTTTAAGGATCATTATTAGTAACTATGACAATGAGGCATACATTTAAATTAATGCCATTAACTTTCAATTTAGAAATATTTTTTGCCGAGATCAAGTGCTAACAAGCAAAAGTTTCTCTAAGCTTTTAGCTTAGGATTAAATCAAAAAAATCTGAACTTATAGCTAATATTTAGCATTTAATAATATGAGTAATTTATCAGGCTTCACTCACAAATGACAGAGATATTAATAAAGGCTTAATCTTGTCCTCTTTTGAGATAACTAATAAATACTAATGTATTGGTTTGGCAATTACTGCCGATTACTATTTCCTTTACTTAAATAACAGTGACAGTCTGGTTTTTCAATTAAAGATTGGGCTAAAGAATTAAGAGTAGTTGCTGCCAATAAACCACCACCACAAGAACCAGCTATGGTAATAAAAGGAACGTCAGAACTCATTAGTAACCGTTTTGCTGCTGGTGCATGACTGAAACCGATAGGCATCCCAATAATTAAAGCAGGATGTAGTAAATCTTCTGCGATCGCCCTACAAACAGCAATTAATACCGAAGGAGCATAACCAATAACTAAGATACAGTCAGAAGTTAGTTGGTGTAAATCTTTGTGCCAAGATTGAGAACGCCAAAACTCTTGTTCTGCTTCTGCTGCATCTGTAAGATGAGGATTATCGATTAAAGTTGTTATCTGACAGCCAAGATGTGCCAGTCGAGGGCGATCGCAAGCAGCGACAATAGCGGGAACATCAGCGACAATCTGACACCCCGATTTAAGTGCTTCTCTGGCAGCAGCAATTGCATCCGAACTAATTCGGACAAAATTAACTAAGCTCACATCACCACAGGCTAATACCAGTTGGGAAAGTAAATCGACTTCAATTTCCGATCGCTCTGATAAATTGGGTAACAAAAGCTTTAAAGATTCTGTAAAAGATTCGGGGTGAGAGGGGGTAGCTGCATCGAGAGCATCCCAAAAGGCTGTGGTTTCTGAATGTTGGAGTTTGGCGATCGCATCTTTTCTAACGGTTTGACAAAGGGTATCCCGTCCTAATAACCCTTCTAAAGCAGATGCGGTTTGTCGCAGTTTAGCAATTTGTTCGATAATACTGCGATATTGCTGCTGAAGTTGAGGGATTAGAGTATCGGTTTCTGAGGGCAAGGTTTCAGTTGATAGTAATTTGCGAATATGTTCTAGTTGAAACCCTTGTTGTTTGAGAGCAACTATTTGTTGCAGTTGTTGCACATGACTTTCTGCGTACAGGCGATAGTTACTTGGCGATCGCGCTGCTTCTGGTAATAGTCCAATCTGATGATAGTAACGTACCATGCGTGGAGTCAGACCGTTACCTATTTTTTCCGTAAGTTGTTTGATTGTTAAGTATTGATTCGTCATGGTTGACCTTAACATTAATGTCAAAGTGTAGTTTAAGAGAGTCGTCAACACCGCGATTGGATATACCGACGGTCAAATTAATAACAGCGATGACTCAACTTACTTTTGGGAGAATTTTACACAAATATGGCGAGGCTTACGCAGCAGCTATCTGTGGCATTTTAGTTTTTTTTGGTTGGCTTTGCCTGAATTTCAACTGGATCGGTTTTGCTTTATTAATTTTGACCGCAGCTTATGTGATTGGCGGTTATGAAAGCACCAAAGAAGGACTGACTACCCTCTGGGAAGAAAAAGAGCTAGATGTAGATTTATTGATGATCGTAGCAGCTTTAGGGGCTGCTGGTTTGGGTTTATGGCGACGGGAATATTATTTGATTATCGATGGTGCAATTTTAATTCTCATTTTTGCCATTAGCGGTGCTTTAGAAAGTTTTGCCATGGAGCGCACCGAGCGCAATATTCGCTCTTTGATGGCTGTTACTCCCGATACGGCTAGGGTAATTCAAAATGATCGAGCTAAGGAAATAGCGATCGCCCAATTACAAGTGGGAGATGTAATTTTAGTCAAGCCTGGGGAAACTATCCCTACTGATGGCATTGTTTTAGAAGGACAATCTACGGTTAATCAAGCTCCCATTACGGGAGAATCAATTCCTGTAGATAAAGCTTTGGGAGATGAAGTTTTTGCCGGTACTCTTAATGGCAATGGCGTATTGCAACTTAGAGTTCACCAACCGCCAGAAAGTAGTCTAATTCAACGAGTGATTCGCCTTGTCGAACAGGCTCAAAACCAAGCTCCTCCCTCGCAGCAATTTGTAGAACGTTTTGAGCGAGGTTATGCCAAAGTAATCGTCTTATTGGGCATAATTCTCGGAACTTTACCGCCTTTTATTTTAGGTTGGGATTGGGAAACGACTATTTATCGGATGCTGATCTTTTTAGTCGTAGCTTCTCCTTGTGCCTTGATGGCATCGATTATGCCAACTCTACTATCGGGTATTGCTTGTGGGGCGCGACAGGGAATTTTATTTAAAAATGGGGCGCAGTTAGAGAAAATTGGTCGGGTAAGAGCGATCGCTTTTGATAAAACTGGTACTCTCACCACAGGACAATTGGAAGTAACCGATATTATTCCCGCAGCCCAATATTCGATTGAGAAAGTTTTAGAGTTAGCTGCTGCGATCGAATCTGGTTCGGAACACCCCATCGGCGAAGCGATTATTCAAGCAGCCCAGCAAGCTAACTTGTCCTGGCAAAACGCAACTAACATCCAAGCTAAAACAGGAAAAGGCATCATCGGAGAAGTAGCAGGAGAAAAGGTTACAGTAGGTAAAGCGATCTTTGATTCTCCTGAGTTACAGCAAGCCAGTCATACCCTAGAAACCGCAGGTAAAACCGTTGTCTGGGTGAGTATAGCCAAAGAAACGATTGGTCTTATTGCCGTTGCCGATACAGTCAAACCAGAAGCAGCAAGTGCGATCGCTCACTTAAAACAACTGGGAATCGAAACCACAGCGATGCTTACAGGAGACAATCAACGTACAGCCCAAAGCGTAGCTCAAACTCTCCAACTCGATCGCGTTGATGCCCAATTATTACCAGAAGACAAACTAACAATTATCAGACATTTACATCACAAGTACCAAAATGTGGCAATGGTAGGAGATGGCATTAATGACGCTCCTGCTTTAGCTGCTGCGACTGTTGGCGTCGCTATGGGAGTGACTGGTACCGATGTCGCTTTAGAGAGTGCAGATATTATTTTAATGTCCGATAACTTAGGTAAACTATCCCAGGCAATTAAACTAGGTCGTCGTGCTAATCGCATTATTAAACAAAATATCACTTTTGCTATCTTTTTTATCTGCCTGCTATTATTAGCTAATTTATTCGGCAGTATTAATTTACCCTTAGGTGTAATCGGACATGAAGGTTCGACCTTATTGGTAACACTGAATGGCTTGCGATTACTGAAGTGAAAGCATTAGCTAAATTCTATCTATTGCCAATAATTGCAAGTAATTTTGTTGCCAATGATTACAAGTAAATCTGTCATGCTAAAGTGTATAGCACTTAAATTGCACTGTTAATATAAATATTGTAATAAAGATTTTCAATAATTAGTTTTATTTACTATATCTATTGCTAATAAATCCTAATAACTGTGATAAGTTAAACGAGTAGGTAAAGATTTCACCAATCTTACTTAACTTACTTACCGTAATATGCAGTAACTGAAATCACCTTCCTCTTACAACAGTGTATTTAGTTATTCGCTCCATTCATATCAGGAGTAATTAAAGATGAAATACAATCAAGTCCTAGAATGGCAACAGGGAAAAATGGTTACACTCAGCACTCATTTAGCCAAACCTAGCCCATTTTATTTTGGCTATGACATTGAAGACAATTTTTTGAGAATTTTAAGCAATTATGAGTGCGACCAACTCTTTTTCTTTACCGAGCCTCATCTGTTTGAGTTATTTGGTAAAAGCCTGTACGAAAAAATTAGTCAGCATGTTCCTTGTCACCTCGAATTTGTGCCTTCTGGGGAAAAATGTAAATACTTTTCTGTCTTAGAAGATACCTGCGAGGAACTAATTGCCAAAGGAGCATCGAAAAAATCCCTCTTATTAGCCTTTGGTGGTGGCGTTGTGGGTAATTTAGTTGGTTTAGCGGCTGGCTTAATTTATCGAGGCATTCGCTATGTTGAAATCCCCACCACGATGATGGCTCAAACCGACAGCACCTTGAGTAATAAACAAGCTGTCAATGGCAAAACAGGCAAAAATCACTTTGGCTTATATCATGCGCCCGTATTTATTTGGACAGATACCAAGTATCTCACAACCGAACCTGCTTTTGGTCGGCGCAGTGGCATCATTGAAGGGGTTAAAAATGGCTTTATTTCCGATCCCGACTTTTTGACTTACCTAGAAGGAGTTATCAATCCTGAAGTTAAGTTTACCGACGAGCAATTAACCGATCTAGCTTACAAAATTATTCTCTCTAAACTAGAGATCCTCAAACGAGATCCCAGTGAGAGAGGTTACGGAATTATCCTGGAGTATGGACATACTTTTGGACATGGGATTGAATGGCTCAAACAAGGCAAGATGTCTCACGGGGAATCAGTTTCCTTTGGCATGAAAATTGCGGCTGAACTTGCCCAAGAACTGGGTCTAATTTCCGAGCAGGATGTGGAACGCCATTATTATGTTATTGAAGAAAAACTGGGCTTTGATAATCCGTTTCCACCAGAAATCACTGCCGAAAAACTAATGGCGGCAATGATTGGTGACAACAAAAAAACGGGACGAGATTCGCGGTTTGTCATCCTCGATAAAATCGGCAGATGCTATAACCCCGAAGGAGACTGGTTAGCTACAGTCGATCCAGAGTTGGTAAGAAGAATTGTCGAGTCTTTTATCGAAAAATACGCCAAAAGAAGAAGTGCTCAGACCTACGGTGTGATTGCAGTTAGTTAGAGAACTTAACAATCCTCTCTGTGTGTGTAAGTCTTGACCACTTCTGGTAAATGAATCAGGCTTATCTTGGCTCTGGCAAGCTGAGATAAGCTTGGATTCCTAAGTTTAATCTTAACTAAGAATCAAATTTTTTCGCTTCAAGTTTATTCTTCTTAGTACTTTTGGTCATTAGTTATTAGTCATTAGACATTAGACTATCTATTTCTCTTCTACTGGGAGAGAACAGAGTTTTCTGGGCTTTTACAAAGAATTCAGTCTAAAATCGTGAAAATATCAGTTAAATCTCCTAAAAATCGGGCGATGATGCGGCTCGATCGCGAGCTTAACCTACAAATTGTCATTGGTGTCACTTTGATGGCAGTTTTGGGGTCGAGTAGTATTGGTCCAGTTTTGCCCTCCCTTGCACAAGAACTTAAAATTGCTCCCGAACAAATTGGACTGGTAATTACCGCTTTTGTTATTCCCATTGCCCTTGGAACTCCGATATCTGGGGTCTTAGCCGATCGCTTTGGCAGAAAACAGATCTTAGTACCTGCCTTAATTTTATTTGCGATCGCTGGGGTAGTTTGTGCTGGGGCAACGAATTTTCGCACCTTGTTGGAATGGCGTTTTATCCAAGGGATTGGTGCTGCACCTTTAGAATCTTTGGCACTTACCTTAATTAGCGATTTGTATCGGGGAAAAAAACTCACCTCTGCAATGGCATTTAACGGTAGCGCGATCGGTATTAGTTTAGCTGTATATCCGTTAATTAGTGGCGGATTGGCTACTCTGGGTTGGCGTTATCCGTTCCTACTGTCATTAGCAGCAATTCCTATTGCCCTATTGGTCTTATTTGTCCTGAAGCTTCCCCCATTACCCCAGCAGTCAGAGTTTAATTTTAGAGTTTACTTGCAAAATATTTACCAGAGTATCAATCATCGCCAAGTAATCGGACTGCTGTTTGCCGTCCTGGCATTATTTATGCTCTTGTTTGGAGCATACTTTACCTATATTCCCATCTTGGCAGGCAATGATTTAGCAGCTTCCCATCTAACTATTGGTATGCTTCAGGCGAGTATGGCATTGTCTCTGGCTTTTGTCTCTTCCCAACTAGGACTATTTGCTAAAAAGCTTTCGGAACTCACCCTGATTAAAGTTTCCTTTATTCTCTATGCCCTGGCTTTAATTATCACCCCATCTTTAGATCGTGTCTGGCTGTTGTTGATTCCCAGTTTGTTATTTGGTGCCGCCCACGGGATGGTATTCCCAGCAACTCAAGCACTCTTAGGCGGATTAGCACCCCAAGCATATCGAGGCGGTTTTATGGCAGTCAACGCCACAATTTTAGCTTTAGGACAAGCGTTGGGACCAATTTTGGCAGGATTGGCTTTTGGCGTTGGAGGGATGACAGGGGTTTTTTACGGTAGTGCGACTTTTTCTCTAGCAACACTAATATTACTAAGCCAACTTTTGAGTAGAACCAATAAATAAATTAAGTCGTAAGTAAGTAGCTGGGTGTAATTAAGTACAAAATAAGCTTTTCTCCAATACCCCACTACTCCACTACCCCTAATACCTCATCTCATTTTTAAATTAATTAAGCCTACCTACTTAACAACGTTCATCCGTGGACAAACAATTAACCATCAACATTCAACATTCACCGAGGAGTAAGATATATGCAAAGAAAAATTGGTGTAACTACCTGGATCTTCGGCAACACAGATTTAGTAACTCTTGCCGAAATGATCGCTCAAATCGGACTTGATGGCGTAGAACTTTATGCAGATATCGATCGCCAAGCTGCTAAAGAGATCAAACAAATTTTCGCCGACCAAGGATTAGAGATCTTTTCCCTCACTCCAGGTAATGTGGATTTAGCTAGCAGTGACTTGAATTTAAGACAAGATGCGATCGATTACTATAAAAGGCTAATTGACTACGGTGCCGAACTCGGTCAACCGATTATTACCTGTCACGAATATATTCAAAATCAAATGGGTAGTACCTATTCAGGTTCGCTAGAAATTCTGGTTCGATCCTGTCAAGAAATTGCTACTCACGCTCAATTCGCTAAGATTCAGTTGGGTTTTGAACCCCTCAATCGTTATTTATGTCGCTTCATTCTCAATAGTCAAGATGTTCTTGCTCTTCTGGCAGAAATTGATGCCGTCAACATGACCGTTATTTTGGATGCTTTTCACATGAATTTAGAGGAAGACGATCCAGTTAAAGCAATCCTCAGATGTCAAGATAAACTCAGTATTTATCAAGTTGCCGATTCCAATCGTCAAGGCATTGGAATGGGTCATGCTAACTTTGAAGCACAATTAGCTGCTCTTGACCAAATTAAATACACTAACCCAATTATCATCGAATGTGCCTATCCCCGTCAGATACCAGGCTCTTCTATTGATGGCAGTTTAGAGCAAATCCAAGCATACGTCACAGCCAGTAAAAATTGGTTAGCTAGTCACCAAACAGTATTAATTTAAAGCGATCGCACTTCGGTCATACCCTACTTGCTACTTGCTACTTGTTACTTGCTACACGCTACTTATTAAGGAGAAAATTATGAACCCTACTTACCCCGATCTTCAAGAAAAGCACGTTTTGATCACAGGTGGAAGTAATGGAATTGGCAAAGCATTAACCAGCGCCTTTGCTCGACAAGGTGCTGAGGTGACAATCCTCGATCGCGATTATCAACAAGGATTGCTCGTTGTCGATCAATGCCAGCAATTTGGGGGCAAAGTAAATCTCTACACGGTAGATTTAACCAATACTTCAGCCCTGACTAAAACCTTAGCCAAAATTAAACAGGAAAGACCTGTAGTAGAGGTATTAATTAACAATGCGGGATACGACCCTAGATATCCCCTACTAGAAATGTCCGAACAGCAGTGGAACGATTTGTTTCAACTCAATGTAGTGCATTATTTTGTTACCTGTCGCGAACTTTTACCAGGCATGATCGAAGCGGGTGGAGGTAGCATTATCATGACCAGTTCTCACGTTGTCTGGGTGGCTAAACCAGAGATGATTGCTTATAACTCCACCAAGGCAGCAATTATTGGCATGGTTCGCAGTTTGGCGCAAGCGGTAGGAAAACATCATATTCGGGTAAATGCAGTTGCACCAGGCTGGATTATGACAGAAAGACAGCTCAATCAATGGATTACCCCCGAAGCTAAACACAAGAATCTACACGAACAACAAGCAATTCCCATCGAATTGACTCCCGATGAATTGACTGGAACTTATTTATTCCTGGCTTCCAATACATCTAGAGCCATAACTCGTCAGACATTGGTAGTAGACGGAGGATTTGCTCAAACTTGAACTTTACTTGCAAAAAGTTAATTGCATATCTTTCTCAAGAGGAATTTTTATGGCACTGTTTCAACCTAAAACAAAAAAAGCCAGAAAAAAATCACCAGCCCAACGTTTGTGGTTCTTGCATTGGCTGATGGCATTTTTCTATTTATTACTATTTATTGGTGGCAAATATATGGCAGGTTTGCCAGAATCTCTATCTTACCGAGAAACTATTTTCGATACTCATAAAACCCTGGGAGTAGTCGTTATGAGTATTTTGTTAGCCAGGATTTCTTTACTGCTGTCGGTTATGCTACATAAATATAGACGACGTAGACCCAAACACAAAAGAGGTAGGCTAAAAACAGTTACTCTCCATATAATCCTTTATTTTTTCATGCTCTTAGTGCCACTTAGTGGTTATTTCGATTCCAACGTTGGCTCTCACGATATTAGAATTTTTGCCACTAACATTGTCTTACCTCCTTTATTTCCGCCAAACGAGCAATGGGAAGTATCTGGATTTGCTGATAGCGTACATTTTTGGATATCTTATACCTTTTTAGCTTTTATTATTCTGCACGCACTCGATCAAAAAAGATATCTGCGGGCGCAACTGCGTCGGTTTTCTAAAGCTACCCTGGCAAAAATTAAGAGCTAATTTGTAAGTTTTCTCAAACATTCGGGCATTGAATTATCACCCAGGTAAATGGGGTGGTAACAGTGATAAAGCGACAAATATCAAGAAAGTGAAGCTAGAAAATGTTTCTAGTAATGCCACCTGTTGAATTTTAGCCGTACAATACCAGTTCTTTTGCCACAAAATTAGAATAAACTTCACCAAGGCTACTCCAAATGCCAAGGCGGTAATAGGTGAGAGCCATCCAGTCAGCCAAAGGATTAAGGCGATCGCACTTCCAATCCCATAAAAGATAATACCAGGAATAATTGAAGCAGTTTTTGTCTTGCGTAATTTAACGGTAAAAATAGCACTAGAGAAAAATAAAGTATTAAGCAGCCAAAGAGCGATCGCAATTCGATTAATCGTGCCAATAGTTACTGTATAAGCTAAGGGAGCTGACAGACAGACCGCAGCAAACGTTACCAGTTCATTAAGTCGGGATTTTTGTTGACGATGCCAAACTGAAACCACATCGAACATTAAAGCAGTGATCGCAATCCCATAAATTACTAATAGAGGAAATATATTAGGAATGTGCCACACTAGCCAGAGGGCGATCGCTCCTGCTAATCCACCATAAAGACTCGCCCACAGTAATAATCTCAGTTTCCAGGTTTTACGTTGTTTAATTTGCCAGACTAAGGAATGAGTAATAAGTAATGAGTGATTACCTTTCCCCTTTCCCCTTTCCCCTTTTCCCTTTTCCCTTTTCCCTTTTCCCCAACAAGCTCGCCAACTCCACGAGAAATTTCGTTCACCCAATACCCGCTTTAAGATACGGATGATAAGGTGAGGATGAAAGCCAAGTTTGATTTTGCTTCTAGGGCATGGGGTGCATTGGCTGCCATAAAGACAAAGACCCCTGGTTCTAAGGGAATTGTTTCGCCGTTCAAGGTCAGTATTCCCGTACCATCTATCGCCTGAATAGTGGCGTTGCGGGTAGCAGTATGTTCCGAAATTTCTGTATTAGCTGCCAGACAGAAAAGACTGTACTGACAAGTATTATCTTTATACAAGAGTTTGTTTAAAATTCCCGCTTCGGGATATTCTAAATGCTCTTGTAACTGGATAACTGGAACTTGAGGCGAAAGTAACGTAGTTGTCATGATGGGCTTCTTCCATTTTTATTGTGTTTACGATTCAACCATCCTGCCAGAAAAGCTAAAGCGAACATCCCCAACAGGGCAAAGCCAAGTAGCAACTTCCCTCCAGTAAAGATACCCGCACCTAAAGCTACAATAGGAGGTGTAGAAATTACAATGCCTAGAATCAACGCTGGGAAAAATTTACGCCATTGCATTTGAGTCAGCCCGACGGCGTAACAGACAAAATCAAATAGTCCTGTCATCAAAAATCCAGCTACAAGGAAAGTATTATTCTCTAGATAGTTAGAAGCAAAAGAATCAACTTGACCCATAAATCTTTGACCGACTAGCCTTTGTACGATCCCTCGACCGTAACGTTTGGCAAGGTAAAAATTCCCCGAACAGGCAGCAAAATCAGCGATCGCGATGATTGCGATTCCTTGCCAAAAGCCAAATAAAGTACCTGCTAACACTGAGTAAGCGGTACTGGGAATAGCGGGAATTACAATGCTTAGCGAGCGTAGCAACAACAAGGCAAAAGGTGCCCAGATTCCCCATCGCTCGACATTGGCACGGATTTGCTCAATTCCGACTTGCTTGACTAGGGCGATCGCCACCACTATGATAATTCCCAGACAAAATAATCCCAAAATATCCACCCATCTCTTAGGTTGATAAGAAGATTTGGTTGATTTGGGAGGAGCTTGAGTCGCTAAATCTATCACCTGGGTGTCTGGTGGATAGTAGAGTTCATCTCTAAGAATCCAGCCAGTTTCTTGTTGTATATAAGCGTGGGTGCTGAGACCGAGCTGTTTGGCCGATCGCGCAACAGCTTTATAATCAAGCCCCAAGAGGTCACAAAGTTCGCGCTGACGGATTCCAGTTCGGTTTTGCATCGATTGTGGATATGGTTTATGGGAATACTTTAGCATGTTAATTAATAAATTTTCTTAATAGTTTGCAAGTTAATTAATAAAAATCACCATTATTGCATTAGCAATCACAATTATTTTATTATTGTTAACCTCAAAATTATTGACATTGATTTGCAAAAAACTTAAGAATTATTGGGACTTTGACAAAAAATGATGGCAAAAAGGGGGAAAGCCTTATATATCAATGTGTTTACTTCAAAAATACCTAAACCCTGAATACAACTAGGTTTGAGGCGAGTTTACCTCGAACGAGGTAAACTCGG
>JASJDX010000242.1 GCA_030064975.1 Pleurocapsa sp. MO_192.B19 | reverse complement strand
CAGCTTTAATAGATATGAAACCTAAACTTCTTTTAACTTCTTTTCAAACTTGGCTGCCTCATCAAACATCTAATTCTTCTGATAATTTACTAGAAATTATCCAAAAACAGCAGTCAGATGCCGATTCTTTGTTTTTCTTGAGAAACCTTCCTGTAAATACGGAATTAGCTACTCAAAAAGTCATTAAAACTATAAAAAGAATAAAACCTCAAGGTATTATTTGTTGTGGAATGGCAGAATCTAGAGAGAAATTAACTATAGAATCTAATGCTGTATGTGGAGAAGACTGTATTTTTACTCAAGTAAATCTAAATAGAATAGTTAATTATTTGGTCAGTACTAAAGTGAGTAACAATGCTGGCAAATTTGTTTGTGAAGGTCTATATTACCAAATCTTAAAATATGTTCAGACTACTAGTTTGAATATACCTTGTATTTTTGTACATGTTCCTATAATTAACGCAAATAATATAGACAAAATTCAACAAGATTTTATTAGTATTATTCGCTTTATAAGGGAGTTATGAAAACTAATAATTTTATAGTTTCTTGTAACATAAAAACAGAGCCAATTTGGAACATACAAAAAACTCTATTATTCTGGTAGCTGTACAAGCGACAAATCAAATTTCAATTACCTTGTACCTCAATAAGAAAGAGTTTTTGAAGCTATTAGGCACAGCCCATGCTTGACGATCGCATTTTGACTCAATAACAAAAATTATTTTATTTTCTAGGTTATATGTTAACTTTCTCTTTGATCTTTATCAGTTTGGATAAAGAGAATTAGCAAAAAGACAGTAGGAACTAAGACAAACAGAATAGTAGCTACAAATCCCAGTTCATTAACTTCCATATATATAGCAGCTCCTAAGTAAGTGATTATTAAAACAACATTATTATCTAGAATATCATTACTTAGGCTAATAGCTGCATAGAATATAGTTATTTCTTGGATGGCTTGGGTTTAGTGATCACTTTGACTGAGCCATTAACTAGAGTTTGACAAGCTAAACGGTAATTATCAGGCTTTTTCTTTAATCTGCGTTTTTCAAAATCTGTCTTGGGGGACAAATTTTCCATTCCCTCAGCAACTTCGACAATACAAGTAGCGCACTGTCCATAACCGCCGCAGTTTCTTAATTTGCCTCCTAAGGTATAGATATCAACTCGATTTTGGAGAGCTTTCTCGCGCAAATTAGACCCCATAGCAGCGATCACTTCTTTATCTTCTTTCACAAAGGTAATAGTCGTCATAGAAATTCTCTCTTATTAAATCCTATTTACTATAATATTAAGAAATCATAAGAGATCATACATCAATTTAAATATTTATCGTGTTTTGATATGCATTGCTTCAGAGATCTTTTGGCGCAATGTTCAGTTTTGAGCTATGGATAAATCTTGATCCCAATTCCAAAAGTTCATTTGCTGCTTGATTATGTTAGTTTTAATTGCCACAGAGGCTACATAATTTATTGCAGGAATACAATGGTGCATCGACCAACTTGCTGCTGCTGTTATATTGCCGTTAATAGCTAGTAAGCTAGGATATCCTGCTTGATCTAGGGATATATCTACACCATCTAACGAACCCGTCAACCCCGTACCGATCGCTTTTAAATAAGCCTCTTTTGCTGTCCAGAGTTTGAAGAATATTCTTTGTTGTTGCTCACTATTTAAACTAGCAATTAATTGAGATTCTCTGGGAGAAAAAAAACGTTCAGCGATTTTAGCCGCATCTTTCATGTCTCGTAGGTATTCAAGATCCACTCCAATCTGATTGTGATGAGTAAATCCATATAGAGCATACTCTTGAGAATGAGAGACATTAAACTCTAGAGAACTATCTGAGATTGATGCTGCCAGTCTTGGTTTACCGCGATCGCTATACTCAAATTTCAAAATTTTGGCACTTATTTGCAGGTAATTGCCTAATAACTGTCTTAAAATTCCTCTAGTAGCAATGAATCTTCTTTTATGTTCTGGAAAGCGAAATTTATTCGCTCTAGCTATTTCATCAGTCGACAGAAGTGTAGCTAATTGATTAATTTCTGCTGTCGGTAAATCCAAATTGGCACGCCAAACATGAACTTGATTATTAGCTAATATTGGCGGTTGTAATGGATCTTGCCAGTTTGTCTCTAAGTTAGGGTTATCGACCATTTTTAAGAACTACTATCTCTAATTATAGCGATCAGTCGGCTGCGGGGTAGCTTAATCGCCTGATTTAATCTGCTGAATATTTGCGGGGCTACTTCATGTGAGCTTTGAACCACTGAATAATTCTCTGTTCGCTATTTTCTCTGTTGAACGACAACAAATGATCATCTCCCTCATAAATCTTTAATTGATAAGGTTTTTGGTATGTTTGCAAGTTTTGTACCAGGGCTAAAACTTGACTATCTAAATTACATCGCCAATCGGCACTTCCATATAATATTAAAATTGGGGAATTAAGCTTGTCTACCCAATAAACAGCAGAGCGAGCGCGTAAACATTCTTCTTGGTTTTTTTGGAGATTTGGTATGATTTTTTGCCATCGCTCAAGAAGTTCGGGAAAAGTATTTAAATTAGCTGCCAAATCCGATAAACCACCAATTACTGCTACAGCGTTGACATTAATACCATGTTTTAGGTCTAAGTAACTTGTCATTCCACAAATTATTTAATTAATTTGCATTTTGGTTAGCTTTAGCTTTAATTAGAGGATTATTATCATCAGCTACTATTGACCAATAATTATCCCCCAGTTGTTCTAGTGCTAATAGACAAGCATATTTAAGATCAAAAATTGGTGTGTCTAAAGTCTTCTTCAGTATGGGAATTGCCTGAGTAGCGTTGAGATTACCTAAAGCGATCGCTGCTGCTGCACGGGATTTTTGAAATTGTGGAGAAGTATTGTGTAAAGCTTCTAAAATTAGATCGTAACCAGGCTGGTAGTTAAGTAATCCTAATAACTTAACTACATGAAAATGTGCGCCATAGTCATTATGGGCTTCTTCTTCATAGGTTTGTAAAAGAGCATCAGGTGCTTCGTTGGGATAAGTTTCCAGGAGGGTTTTTCCTGCCAAGTAACATCGTCCAAAATCAGTATGGTAAAGTTCTCTAATTAAAAATTCTAAAGATGGTGGTTGGTCGTATTCGTGTACCATCTCGATGTCTTGGGGGCGATCGCGAATTATTTGGTCTAAGCTTGATTCGATGTCGGCAAAAGTAATTTTATCCGCAGCTAAACCCTTAGCCCCTAATAGTCGAATACCCCTCAAACGAAAGGCTACAGAAATCGGAGCTTTGGCGATCGCCGCAATAGCTGGATAATATTCTGCATCGATTAAATCTTGAATACAGGCACGTCTAGCATTAATGTTACTATGCTGTAAAAATTCAACCACCCGAGCCATCTGGCTATAGTCACCAGTTAAACGAGCTAAAGAAGCGATCGCCGCACTAGAAATGGGTTCATCATCGTTACTAGTAAAGTGCTTAATTCTATTGATGGCGGACTTGTAATCAAAGTTAGCTAGGGTATGAATAATGACGCGGTAGGTTTGATTTGGTTTAGTTAACAATTCAGCGATCGCTTCGAGAATCGATTCATCGTCTGTCCCAATTTCCCCAATTGCCCACACTGCATTTTCTACGGTTAAAGTATCTTCATCTGCGAGGCAAGATTTAAGTGTAGGTAATGCTGCGATAGCTTTTAGACGACCTAAACTTTCTACGGCTTTACGTCTAGCAATACGATTTTCTAAAGCAGGATCGCGATCTTGAATCGCTTCGATTAGTGCTTGGATCGATCTTTGGGTAGGGAAGTTAATTAAGTGTGCTGCACCAACATAACGTTCGGAGGTACCGTCTTCAGTATTTAAAGGCTTTTTCAATAGAGCGATCGCTTGATCCTCTGTTAAGTTAAATATGTTAGAAAATCTATTATCCATCACTTCAATAAAGTTAATAATTTTCTGCTTCCGATCAATAAATAGTTTATGATTCTCTGTTGGTTCTAAATAACAGCAGTTATCAAGTCCAGTTGCTGTAGTATACAGCAATTATGGGAAGGCATTCGAACGGACGATACTCAATCTCCTTGCTAGAGTTTATTTAGAAGCAAAATTATTTAATCAAAATACATAATTCAACTATACGCTTGATGTGAATTAGCTTCGTTCTGATTTACTAGCTCTTAGCTTTTAGCTTTTAGCTGCAGGCTGCTTTGCAGCCAAGTCGCTTTCATTGCGACGCTTCATCGCGGAGCGATGTGCGCTTTTAGATGAGT
This sequence comes from Pleurocapsa sp. MO_192.B19, assembly GCA_030064975.1. Taxonomy (GTDB): domain Bacteria; phylum Cyanobacteriota; class Cyanobacteriia; order Cyanobacteriales; family Xenococcaceae; genus Waterburya. Next base: position 8,946 of record JASJDX010000242.1, on the reverse strand, counting down.
GGAAACTACGAGAAAACGTGAAACTCAAATTGCGCACCCCTTGCGTGGTTACTCTCTCTCAACTCGAAAAAACTAGTATTTCTACGGTGGAAGCTATCCCAAAAGCAAGTTTTAATTCACATTAGACGTACTATTTATTATTCATTGATTTAACATACGACTTACCTCATTTGACTTTAATCTTTGAATATTTAGAAAATGATCTATTTTTTGCAAATGACTTCTAGCTTCAGAATAATTGCTGATCCGAAGTAAAATCATATCTTCATAGACTAAATCTTGAGGTTCGACAATTTCCAGGATAACTGCTTGTAATTGTTTAGTACTGATATCATTATTTAAATATTTTAAAAAAGATTCGCGTTTTCTGGGGCGTACCGTTACCAAACACCATTGTCCAGAAATAACAGGAGGTTGATTTGTAGTTTCCATATTTTCTTCAATTATTTTTTGATTACCGACTGTAGTAGATCTAGAATTCAATTAATTTGCTAATGCTCTTTGTAGTTTGCCGTTTAAACCGAGTAGTTAGACTTGAGAAAATTTGCTAATAAGATTGAGGTGTTACAGTAGCTAGCAACTAGTAACTAACCAGGGTAATTATTTGCTATCCACCGAAGAATTATATTTTACTTTTATTTAACCATTTTTTATTAATGAAACAATAATAGACTTATAGGTAAAAATAAATTAGAAATCAACATGGTGGTTGAACATGGCGAATGCGATTCGCCGTCCCCTACCATCAAAATTAATCTTCAAATCAGTACCTACTTTTTCTCCTTGCTTTCATAAGGGGAGAAATTCAATAGTTTACTGTTAGCTGACAATCTGAGAAAATTAAAAGCAACATTTGAATTTAACTACAACATTAACTACAACAATATCCATTTAGGTAATACAAGACATGGCTGACACTCCAGTAACAGCAGAAGATTTGGCAGAACTTATTGTCGAATTTGAAAAATATCGCGAACGTCTAGTTAACGAAACTATGGAAGCGGCGAAAAAAGCCAAGCTATCCAAAAAAGCAACGATGGCGAAATTAGAGCCACAACTTGCTGATATTGACTCCAAACTACAACGACTCCGCGAACAACAGGCTAATTTGACTGCGAATAATTAAATGACTAATACGCCCAACACCGCCAAGAATGGCGAGACACTGCTACTTTCTCATGCCGAAACAGATGAGCTCTTAGGCAAAGTTAATCAGCAGATCGCCCAAGAAACATTCGATCATAATGACCAACAGCTTATTTGGCAAATGATTGAATGTTTGGGAGATACACGGGGGATGGTTCGACTAGGCTATGCTGAAGCACTAGGTGCAGTAGGAAAACCAGCAGTTGATTTATTGATTGATGCTTTATTACATCATTCAAATGTTGTTGTAAGAAGGGCTGCAGGAAAAACTTTAACCCTCATCGAAGATCCAATTGCTGTTCCTCATTTAGTATATGCACTGCTGAATGATGAAGATACGGTAGTGCAAGCCTCTGCTATTGGCGCGCTAGCCCGTACAGGAGAAGCATCAGTAGCACCTTTACTAGAAGTATTAGCCTCGCCAGATTCTACTGAAAGTAATAAAGGTCATGCTGCTTGGGCATTGGCATTTATTGGCGTGAAGGCAAAAGATCGACTATATGCCGCTTATAATTCAGACTCTCCTGAAGTTAGAGCAGCAGTAGTAGCTGCGATCGCTAAAGTAGCCGAAGAAAATCGCGATGATACTCAAGCCTTGAATCTGTTGGTTACATCTTTGCAAGATACCGCAGCTAATGTAAGAAGTGAAGCAGCAGCAGTATTAGGCAACTTAAAATATCAGTCAGCCATTCCCAATCTAAGGTCATTACTTAATCATGCCGCAGGAGAAACCCGTAAATCAGCAGCTTTATCTTTAATGAAGATCGGCGATCGCGATTCTATTGAGCCGTTACAAGCCGCTTTAGCTAAAGAAACCGATGAAGGAATCAAAAAAGCTATTTCTTTGGCAATTTCGTTGTTAGAAAAACAAATTGAAGAAGATGATTGGTAAGACTTAATTAATTCTGCCTGGCTGCTTATCGAACAATCTTAGCTGATGGTTAATTCTACTTTGAACTTCTTGCAATTCTCTTAGGTTAGTAAATTCGGCAGAATCAAAACAAGCCTGAATTTTCCTGAGGGTTTTTTCTAGCTGCTGTGCTAAGTTCAAAGCCTGCTCACTAACTTTATTCATTTGTTGTTGTTCATAGATTTTTAAAGCCCGATCTCGCAAAATTTGGACAATTAATTCTTGTCTCTCATTTTGAAAAATGAAATGTAGGCGGAGTAAAATTCGTTCTTGTTTATAAAGCTTCTCTAAGACTAATTTTTTGGGATGCTCATTAGAATCGTGAGGAAGTCTTGCCATCCGTTTAATATCATCGATCAAAGAACAAAAAATTGGCAAAGCTATATGATCTAGGGAAGATTGAGTTTCTTGATTTTTGCTAGCAATAATACTTCCACGATCGCTATATTGAATTAAATTTAATTGCTCAATCCTATGTATCAGGGCTTGCTCTAATAATTTTCGCCACGAAAGCAAAGGCTTTAACTCCACTAGAAAATCTACTACTGCTTCTGTCTGTAGCTGCAAAACTTCCTGAGGATTAATTGGAGTTTTGGGCGCTAAGTTTGATCTTGGTACTTCACTAGAAGTATTTTGAGGATCTTGGGGGGATGTTTCTTGGGCAAGTAGTTTTGCTGGATCATCACTAATAATCGTGGGCTTATCATCAAGATTGTTTGACGGCTGTGGCTTGAGAAACTCCGCAGGAATTTCATATAGAGTTGCTGAACTATCTGTTTTTGAGTTGACTGACTTTTTTGAAGGTTGGGCAGTTAAATCTAAATCTCTAAGAAAGTCTAAATCTGGGGGTAAATCTTTTAACACTTCAGAAACACCAGACTTAGCTGAGTATGGTTGATCTTCTGGTTGAGAGATAATTGTTGGGGCTGAATCTGCTAGCCTTCTTGGGCGCGAATTATCCTGAGAAATTGCTTCTGGATTAAAACTGGCATCAATAATAGTTTGATTGGCATCTTGTGCTAATTTCTGCGGTTGCTGATTACTTTGGGGATAGCTGGCTAAAATTATCTGATGAGTTTGAGCATCAATTGATTGAATATTCAAATTGTAATTAAAAACTTTAGCGATGGAATGAACAAATTTAAGTGACTCTTGATCGTTAGGATTTAACATTCCCAAAGTTAAATTATTATCCTCTAACTTTAACGGTAAAAGTTGATAATGCTGACAAGAATCTAAAGGGAAAACCAAGTCCATCAGCTTGAAAATTTCTTTACTATTGGCAATGCAGTCAGCAAACATTGCTGCTGAAATATTATCAAAAGAGTTAAAACTATTATTAATTTGAGACATTAAGACTATCTGAAAAATTTGTTTAGTAGTAAATTGAGCATAAAGATGTTGCTGTCAGTAATTCACTTGCTTTTATCTTCGTTGGAGCTACTTATAAATATTTGAGCTAAATATTTGAGTGTGATTCATCGGGCAATGCTGACGATCTTAAGTTACCCAAATAAGACAATAAGATCGGCAAACCAAAATCTTTGATTTTTACTGGAGATCTTGAAGCTAATTGCTACTTTTGCTGGAATTCACTTTGCTTCTCGATTTGGTCTAAAATAATTCCTCTGAGGACTTTTATAAATATTGATACAAATGACAGATAAATCGCCGATTCCCGTGGTAGTTAATGGTGCTTTAGGTCAAATGGGTAGGGAAGTAATCAAAGCCGTATCTCAAGCCGAAGATATGATGTTAATCGGTGCGGTGGATAAAAATACCGCTTATTTGGGTCAAGATATAGGAGAAGTTATCGGCATTGGTGCGCTAGAAGTTCCCGTACTCAATGATTTACAGAGTGTCTTAGTATTGGCAACCCAAGAAAAAATTCAGGGAGTGATGGTAGATTTTACTCATCCTGATAGCGTATATGAAAATACCCGTAGCGCGATCGCTTATGGAGTTCGCCCAGTAATTGGCACTACTGGCTTAAGCGACGAACAGCTAAAAGATTTAGCTGAGTTTGCTGACAAAGCCAGTACAGGAACACTAATTATTCCTAATTTTTCCATTGGCATGGTGTTACTACAACAAGCAGCTATCACCGCTTCCAAATATTTTGACCATGTAGAAATTATTGAACTACATCACGATCGCAAAGCAGATGCTCCCAGTGGTACAGCAATTAAAACCGCCCAAATGCTGGCGGAAATGGGTAAATCTTATAATCCGCCTAAAGTAGAATCTAAAGAGACTATGGCTGGAGCAAGGGGCGGTACAGCAAACAGTAATATTCCGATCCATAGCGTCCGTTTACCAGGCTTAATTGCCCACCAAGAGGTCTTATTTGGTGCAGATGGTCAACTTTATACTTTACGTCATGATACCAGCGATCGCTCTTGCTATATGCCTGGGGTGTTACTCTCAATTCGTAAGGTGACTGAATTAACTTCTTTGGTATATGGTTTAGAAAAGATAATTTAGATAATTTAAATTTAATATAAAATTAAAATTATTAATCTAAAATTATGGTCGCAGACGATAGCCTACACTTCTAACCGTCTCAATTAAATTGTTACCCAACTTTCTTCGCAAATGACCAATATAAACGTCAACCACATTTGAGCCTGGATCGTAGTCATAACCCCAAATGCGATTGAGTAATTGCTCTCGACTCATTACCTGCATCGGATGACGTGCTAGGGTTTCTGCTAAGGTAAATTCTCGCGCCGACAACTCTATTTCCCTTTCCCCAAGCCAAACTTGGCGCGTTAGCAAATTTAGAGTTAGATTACCAATTTGTAGCTTAGTTTGGTCTTTAGCTGTTGGTTGGTTAATTTTGCGTAACTGTACGCGAATTCTTGCTAGTAGTTCTTCAAAACGAAACGGTTTAGTTATGTAATCATCGGCTCCTCTTTCAAGTCCTAACACCTTATCATCCAAACTATCCCGCGCCGTCAAAACAATTACAGGCAGAGTTTCACCTCGACCGCGTAGTTGCCAAAGTACTTCCATCCCATCCATATCAGGAAGCCCTAGATCTAAAATTAAAAGCTCAAAATTTTTGTTGTTAGCTACGTCTACAACTTTCTTGCCATATTTAACGACAAGAGTTGTGTACCCGTGTGCTTGTAGTCCTGCTTCGATAAACTCGGCGATGCGAAAGTTGTCTTCGGCGATGAGAATTCGGTTCATCCGCTGTCTCCTGAGAGAGAGGAAATACAATTGTAAAAGTAGAACCACTTCCTAGCTCTGAATCAAGTTCAATCCAACCGTTATGGGCGCTACTAATGGCTTCGACAATCGATAATCCTAAGCCCGCTCCCTCTTGGGGAGAGTAGCGATCGCCATTGCTAGCGCGAGCAAAACGGTCGAAAATTCGTTCTTGGTCTTCGGTCGCAATTCCTTCTCCTGTATCCCGTACCCATAGATAAGCATATTTTTCTCGAACTGTCGAGCCTAGAGCAATAGTATCGTCTTCTTGGGTATGCCTAATAGCATTCTGAACAAGATTCATCATTGCTTGGGTTAAACGTCCTTTATCGATCGCCACTGGACTCAGACCTTTTGATTCTAGTCGCCAGTTTCGTTTGGCTACAGCTTGTACTTTAAAATATAGCTCTTCTGTGAACCAGTCTAGTTCTTCGAGTTTAATACATAAAAAATGAGGTTGCTCGGCTTTGGCGATCAAAAGTAAATCATTGACTAAGCGGCTCATCCGACTAAGTTCATCGGTAACTAGATCGATCGTTTCTTGCTGTTTTTCGGGACGGTACTTGAGTATTTCTAAATGACCTTGAATAATCGTAATTGGCGTTCGCAATTCGTGTCCAGCATCTTTGAGAAACTCTTGCTGACTTTCAAAGGCAGTCTGAAGACGGTTCAGCATGGCATTAAAAGTAGTACTCAGTTCGGCAATTTCATCGTTTCCAGTAACTAGAATGCGTTTAGACATATCAGTTTGCGTAATGACACGAGCCGCTTCGGTAACCTGACGCAAGGGAAATAAAACTCGTCCTGCCGTTATCCAGGCGATCGCAAAAAAGAGGGTCAAAACGATAGTTGCTACCTTAACTACTAGAATAACTGTTTCAGTTCCAGTTTGATAATCTGCTCTAGCATCGCGAAGTGCAATGACGACTCCCTCATCACCATTGATTTTAATAGGTTGGGCTACATAATAAAACGGACCATCAGAGACAATCAACTCACCATGGGTCAAGCTAGCAACCTTTGCCCATTCTTCACGCAAGGTTGAATTTTGAGTAATCTCGTCTGGTAATGGCAATTTACGATCATTAAAAATCTGCTCTTCTATTAGTGCCAAGATATACTTATCTAGAGCAGGAACGTGAAGAGGTAAAACTTTTTCAACAATCTCCTCTAACTGTGCCGACTGGTCGTTAACAAGCTGTTGCTCAACTAAGCGCTCAAATTTACTAACCTCTGCCACTAAAGTTTCTTGAGTTCGACTTTTTAACACATCACAGAAAATCTGACGAGTTACCCCGACTGAAACTAATACAGTGCAGGTGGTAAGCAGGAAGTACCAAGCTAAAATACGAAAGCGGACGCTAGAGAAAATTTGTCGTTTAAAGGACTTTGGTGTGTTTTGGATTGGCTCTTTTTGCTTATGACCAGAAAAAATATTGACTTTCATTAACTCTTATATAAAAAATAATTAAGAAATATCAGGCGGGAAATAGCTCAAAGAGGCTGCAATCCTATTAAACTCAGAGACTATTGTGGATTGCAGCAGCTATAGTAAATGTGCTTCAAATGATCATCTCAAAATTTTATCAGGAAGAAGGTGAGAGCCAGGATTGAACGAGCGCTTGGTTTTGTTCCATCCATCGGCTTGCAGCTTCGCGAGGAGATAAACCTTCAACATTAGTAAGGTAATCCATTTCGGTCACAGCATCAACTCCCAAAGCGATACGATTCAAGGTTTCTAAAGTATTACTGGGAAAGCGATCGCGAAAGTTTTGAGTGACTACTAACGAGCAGCGATCGGGAGAAGGAAATACTCCCAAAGGGTCATCTAAACGGCGAATCTCGTAAGCCTGGTTGAGATATTGAGGTTGCCATAAGGGAATAATAACACCATTGTCTTCTTCTACTTCTTGCTCAAACGCACCTACCCACTCCTGTTCTGTACCAGTGCGAAAACTATAGCCAGCGTCCTCTAGATTGTAGCGAGACATAATTTCTTGTGACAGACGAGTAATCCCTGCTCCAGGACCAATACCCTGAATAACTTGGTTCATCTGAGCACCAACTTCAGGGCGGGTGAGATCGGCAATGGATTGAATATCGTCGGGTAGATAGTTGGGGATGCCCCAGAAGAATTGGGCATCTTCATAAAGCGGGTCTAGTGCAGTCGCCTGTGTGCCATATTCTTCAAACAAAGGTCCATGTCCAGTGGGAAGCCAGACGGCTACCAACATATCTAAATCTTCTTGACCTAAGACGGGAAAAATTTCAGCATGAGGTCCTTCCATTATTTCTACTTGATGTCCTAATGATTCTAAAACGTTCTGCACCACCCCACCAACAACTCGATAAAAAGATAACCCTACAACACCCATGCGAACGGTGGAATTGTTTGAAGCAGTCTGTAATGAACTGGATTTAGCGATCGCCTTTGGCGTGCCCGAAAGGGCAATCGCGGAGCGTGGACGGAGTCCAATCGCTCCTGGAATTTTTTTCCCTTGTAAGGCAACGCTGAAAATAGCTGAGGTACTTGCTATTGCAGCAAATTTGAAAAACTGACGGCGACTGGATAAGCTGGAAAAATTATTAAAATTGTTCATTAATAAAAAAATAAATAAGTTGGTAATTTTGGGAGCTTTAAATTAAGGCGATCGTCGACTTCAAATAATCGATATTAACGTGAGTTCGACGAAGCGAAAAAAGCTTAAATATTGCGCAACTTTCTAATTTCTAGATCTCTCAAGTCCTGATTGTTTCCTTAAGAAAAACATAACTCCGCGCCTTTGAATTCCGAACTTCTTGCCTCACGTGATATCAGGTTAATTGGGTTTTTTGTTTAGTTATTCGTTTCCAAAACCCCCGAACTACTTTCCGCTGGTCAAGGGCGTGCAAGATAATAAAAGCTAAGAAGGTATAAGCCAGCCAAAAATGGAGATTTCTGCCTAGGTCAACCAAAGCACTATTTTGAGGGAATAGATCGGGTAAGGTTATCCACAAAAAGCTTACGTTGTCGTTTTTAAAAGAGTTGGAAAAGAAGAAACCACTAATAGGAACTGCCCACATGAATAGATAAAGAGAAGTATGGAGAGCAAATTTTTGTAACCATTGAGGGCTATACTTGGGCAAACGTTTAGTATATTTTTTCCACCACACCTGCAACAGAGTCAAAATTCGCCAGGTTAATAAAGCCATTGTCAGCACTCCCATGGTTTTATGAAAGTCATAAAGAGGGTTCCGTACAAAAAAATCTCTGGGTAAACGCGCCATAAAAGCCCCGCCAATAAAAAGGACAATGTAGCAATAAAACATCCACCAGTGAATGGACATGAGATGCTTGAAAGCAGAGTTTTTTCTCGGTTTGTTAGCTTTTGAAACTTTATTGATCATTTTTTTTCTTAAGTTGTTTTAGGCTGATACAACTTAAGTTTCAACTGAATAATTAACTTGTCGATGAAAGTTTTATGAAAACTTTTTTAGATTTATCCTGTGAGATTTTTCCCTTAGCAAGAACCTCGTATATTTTTCAAGACAGAAGTATTAAGTTGATCTAAAGTATTACTACTGACAACTGACGATCTCAACGAGTTAATTTGATTGAGGTAAAATTTAAAATTTCTCATGCTTAAGCCGATAACCAGGGAAAAATTAGAACAATTAATTCCTCTGATTGCTACAGG
>JASJDX010000241.1 GCA_030064975.1 Pleurocapsa sp. MO_192.B19 | reverse complement strand
GAAAACATTAAAAAGAAAGTCGTGACAATGGGTAAAACGATCGCCACAGCGTAACGAATCCCCAAAGTAATGATGCCGTAATCGTTAGCCAATAAATCTTGGAAGATTTGCCAGGGAAAAATAGTAGCAACAACACTATTAACTACGGGATTAATTTGAGACTCGAAAAACCCTTCAATCCCATCGACTAAAGTTCCTCCACCAAATACCCCGACAAATTTATAGATGCCGAAATAGAGAACAAAAACGAGAATAGCAATACCTGTTACGGGATGAACGGTTAACTGATGCAGCCACTCATGTTTAAAATCTCTTTGCCTTCGCGATTGAATGGTAACATCTTGTTCGATCGCCATTGCTAATTGATGGCGGGATTGTGCGATCGCATAAGTCAACGATCCTGATATTCCTGACTCAGTCTCAACAATAATCCTTTCAATCTCTGGAAAATAAGACTCTTTCTGTAGCTGCGAGCGTAATGTGGAGTCTTTTTGTAATAGTAATAAAGCTATACTGCGTGACGAAATGGAATCTTGCCATCTATCGTCAAGCAAAGTCTCAATACGGCTAATTGCAGCCTCAACAGGTGAGGGATAAAGGAGTTGATTGGACATGATCTGCTATCTTGGCGATTAATTTTTTTAGTCCTATTTTTTGCATTGCTGACATAGTGACAACAGGAATACCCAATTTATATGCCAATTGGTACTCATTCACCCAAATGCCTAATTTTTCTGCCTCGTCAATCATGTTGACTACCAGTAACACGGGTAATTGAGCTTCAATTAATTGCAAAGTAAGGTTAAGCATTCTGCCTAGATGTTTAGCATCGACAACGTGGATTACTAAATCCACTTTCTCTGTAGTAATCAAATTTCTAGCGACGTTCTCTTCTTCGGTAATAGGAATTAGAGAATACATTCCTGGCGTATCCAAAAAAGTTACTTTCTTCCCAGCAATTACTGTATTGCCTTTTGCTACTTCTACCGTTGTGCCTGGATAGTTAGAAACCGTGACGTAAGTACCAGTTAAAAGGTTAAATAATAAACTCTTACCTACATTGGGCGAACCAACTAAAGCGATAGTAGTTTGAGAGTTACAATCAATATTATTTTTTACTGATTGTCTAGAGCCAAAGCCAAGTATTTTCCATCTTTTATTCTGTCTTTTTGGCTGACAGTTTTGATGGCATTTGTAACAATCCATTGTTCTTTTTAGTAACTAATTCTAGAGTAATAAAAATAAACTTTATTTGTCTGTAAATCTAGATACAAGACTAGGTTTTTCATTAATTTTAATCGTTATACACTTACTTTTTTTTGATTGTAAATCTATGAAAAAATTAAGTTATAAAAGTTACCAAAAAACCAAACAAAATTTTAGATCATTTATTTTAAAAATCATGTCATTATTGATTATTAAAACACAATTTATTATCTAAAACTATTAGATATAGGAAAAATTTTGTGTCCAATAGCCAAAAATAATAATCCTAATAAACCTTTAATTAAAGGTGGAGTTAAAACAAAAATACAGAATATAGTAATTAAACCCGATAGCCAAGCAACCAATCGATGAATTTCATCGTGATCGTGAATAAGTAAAACAATTGTTCCGATACATATTGAAAAAATAAGTAAACTAATTATCAACATTATTCCTACTCCTAAAAAAATTAATTCACTTCGTTAGCAATCCAACATAGTTCTAACCAAAAACGAAAATTTTGCTCTTTAATTTTCGATAGTGGATCTTTTACCAAACGATTTGCATTTAAAAAAACCACTTCTACCAATCCCATATTTTCCGCAGCATCGCGAAAAATATCTTGTTGTTCTAAAAGGCGATCGCCAATTATAGCTGGATAATAAATTCCTAGATAGTAAAGATTTGTTGTAGTGCGATCGGCATTAAATGTAAGAATTCTTACCAAACATTGATTCAATAATCGGCTTGATACAGGATAATAATTATTGATAATTTTGATATATTCTTTAGCTAATTTTTTGCGACTAATCATCTGACTTGGTTAATAGTTAGTAATTACTTAATACTATTTCTTTATTTTCTATTTCCTATTCCTCTTCTATTTTTGTTTCTAAACATACTATTTTGAGACAAGGCATTGTAAGCTGTTGACATTTATTTTTAAATGTTTCCGCTTTAGAATTACAGCTCTCTTTTTCTAGATCTTTTGGTTTATTTACCGTTCCTGGAATAGGACAAAAATCATCTATTTTAGGACAAAACTGGGGCGGATATTCGGTAATTTTGACCGTGCGCCGATTCTTTTTATTTAAGTTTAAATTTTGACCGAAAATAAATTCACTATAGTCGGCAATGTTATCCAAACCAATAATATTAAGCCAGATCTCAGCAGCTAGCCAAACCCCAGTTTTATAAACAACTTTTCTCCATGTTTTTTTTGTGTGAGTCATTGGTCATTAGTTGTTAGTTGTTAGTTGTTAGTAGGGGCGAACAGCCGTTCGCCCCTACAGTTTGGGGTTGTTAATTGTTAGTCGTTAGTGAAACAGCCTGTATAACGACGTTATTAATTATTAACTTTTTGTTTAGTAACTAAAGACAAAGGAAAAAGAACAAATAACAAAAGACAAAAAGTAACCAATGACAATTTATTTAGACCAAATAAGCTTCTTGATGAGTTTTAATTGTGCAATCAGATTTAGGATATGCCACGCAAAGTAGGACGTATCCTTTTTCAATTTGATTGTCATCTAAAAAGCTTTGATCTTCTTGGTCTATTTCTCCTTCGACAATTCTGCCTACGCAACTAGAACAAGCACCAGCACGGCATGAAGAAGGCATTTCTAAATCTTGTTCTTCTGCTGCATCGAGAATATATTCGTCTTCAGGAACATCAATAGTTACATCTATTTCAGGGGGTTTTTTGCGTTTCCCTTTGATTAGGCGGACTTTGTAAGTAGTACCCATATTTTTGTTCTCCTCTTGAATAATTTGGTTATTAGGAAAGCTCTTAGCTCTTTTTTCTACTTCCTACTTCCTACTTCCTACTTTTGACTTTTAGTGCTAACTACAAGGCACAGCTTCAGGAGTACCGTCTGCCACAGAGAAAGACTTGCCACAGCCACAGCCACCAGTAGCATTAGGATTTTCAAAAGTAAATCCAGCTTGGGTTAAACTTTCGACAAAATCAACAATAATACCGTTTAAGAATGGTGCGCTTTTGCGATCTAAATAGATGTTTATCTTGTCTTGTTCAAATACAAGATCGTCTTCTTCAGGGCGATCGACTATATCCAATGCATATTCAAAACCGCTACAGCCCCCATCAACTGCTGCAAAGCGTACTCCTTTTTTGGTGGTAGTTTCATCAGCACCAGCACGGATAAAAGTGCGTAGTCTGAAAGCTGCTTTTTCGGATAAAGTTATAGTCATAATTGTTCTCCTGTTTGGCTAGTAGTTAGTGGTTAGTGGTTTGTACCACAAGGGCACTTGTGCTTGAATGAGGATAATATCCTTCGTCTTTTGTCCTTAGTTCTTAGTTCTTTATGCAAATGACCAATAACTAATGACTGTTGATATGCGGAGCGGTACCCTTTAGGGCTGTTAACTGACTGTTAACTGTTGACTGTTAACTGTTGACTGATAACTGTTGCTGCACACGGGACAATCAGGATCTTTGTAAAGGTGAAGCTTATGAAACTCCACATTGGCTAAATCCATATTGAGTAATTGCCCCAACAGAGGTTTACCCAATCCCGTAATGAGCTTGATGGCTTCTAAAGCAGTTAAACAGGCAAGAGTTCCAGAAACCGCACCGAGTACACCAAAGGCTCGACGATCCCAGTCGGGTTTTTCAGGGAAGAGACAAGAGAGACAGGGGGTATGAGATGGAACAATAGTTGTTAGATAAGCCTCCATGCTATTCATGGCAGCTTCGATCATCGGCTTGTCCCAACGGACACAAGCAGCATTAAGTAAATCCCGTTCGGGAAAATTGTGAGCGCAACTGAGGGCAATATCGGAACGTTGAACCAGAGTGTCTACATTGTCAGGATTGATGTATTCGGCGATCGCTTCAACTTCTACGTCAGGATTAATCTGGGAAAGAGTTTCTTGAGCTTTGGTAACTCTGGTTTTACCCACCCAGTCATCAGTCATCAAAATCTGACGATTCATATCATCGAGACGCAACTCTCCACCGCGAACTAAAATCAACTTGCCAATACCAGCAACTGCTAGATAAAGAGCAACAGTACCGCCCAAGCCACCCACTCCAGAAACCAAAGCAGTGGTGTTTTTTAAGGCTTTCTGTCCCCTTTCTCCCAAATCGGGAAGCTGAATTTGTCGACTGTAGCGTTCTAGTTCTTTTGGTGTCAGCATGATTTACCTCTGTTGTTTGTCATTCGACAATTATTTTCCCCCTGCTTTTTTCTCAAGCTCATCCAAAGAAACAAAGTTTTTCGGTTTGCTTTGAAATACTTTAAATAACTTGGTTTCCAGAGGACTAGAAGTTAAGAAAACCTGATAAGCTTCTTCTAAAGCCAGACTATATTTTTCTAGTTTTTCTGCTTCGCTAACATTAGGAAAAGCTTTATCGACTTCTTTGATTAGTAGGGAAAACTGTTTCAAAATATGGAGGCGATTGATATTAACAAAATCGCGATCGTATTCGATGTCGAAAAACTGTAAATAATCTTCCGCATCTGTCAGGTTTTGAAATGCGGTTAAAGTTCTTGGTGTAGTGTCAGTTACGGTCATGGCGATCGCTCCTAGAATATTTCAATTAATTTTGTTTGGGGTTTGGTATTAATCTATTGCAACTGTTCTTCCCAAGCTTTTAGCTGTTGTCTGAGTTCGGTTAATTGACGAAAGATATCGTAGGTTTTGGTTGCTTCCTCGATTAGTTTTTCGTAATCTGTAGGTAAACCTTCGGCAAGGTCATGCAGATCCATTTTCATTTGACCTGCTTTGCTGTTGAGCCGTCTAACTGTTTTCTTCAACTCGGCAACAGCTTCGGGGGTTGGAGGTGTTGTTGTCTGAAGCATTTTTGTTACTGATTATTAACTAACTGATAACTGATAACTGATGACTGATTTAGCCATCGGCTGCATCAGGAAACTTCTCAACAGTTTTAATACCTGACTCGACTAATCTTTCACCTTGAGCAGCCAATTTTTTAAGTGAAGGATAGCCAAAGCGTTGAGCATCCCGTAAAGTACGAGATAATACTACCAAGCGTCCTGTCCAGACGATCGCCCAACCAAAGCCTTCATGAGAGAGATCGGTTACAACCTGACAGAGTTTCCCTGTTTGTTTTTCGATACAAACTGCGATCGCGCGATAGAAACAGAGAATTCTCAACTGAGTAGCGGGATCGACATCCCCTTCAACAGAAATTTTGCTTTTCTTTTCTTTGCTAACGACAAAATTAGCTATGACTAATTCATCTTTCCAAGTGCGATAAACGCCATAATGATCTTGAGCGCGTACTTGCAAAACTAATTCTTTGAGAAAGGTACTCTCTTCAACAATGCTGGTAGTAGTTTCGGTGGTAGTAGTTTCGGTGGTAGTAGTTTTAGTAGTCATGATTGTTAATAGTTGGTAGTTAGTAGTTGGTAGTTAGTAGTTGGTAGTTAGTAGTTGGTAGTTATTTATCACTTATTACTTATTACTTACTACTTATTACTTGTTATTTATTCTTCTTCATCATCAAAATCGAAGCTGGTGGTATTTTTGCCCAAGGCTTTACGCAACCAGGCGGGAGGATTGTCTAATGTTTTTACCAAAATGTTGAGGACATCAGTAATTTCGTCGTCTTTATTTACGGCTTTGAGTGGAGTAATTTTGTTTTTTAGTAACCGAGATGCAGCACTGCCTCCGATCGCAGAAACGTAAACGATCGTACAGTCGGCAACTGCATTGATTTTGGGAACTAATTTATCTTCATTGCCATCTTCTTTGAGGTCACCGCCAAATTCAACAGTATTGAGGAAGTTGTAACCTTCAGAAGAAACATCATAAATATCAACTTTTTTTGCCCAACCAAAGTGAGCATTAATATGAACGTTATCTTGGGTAGCAAAGGCAACTTTCATAGTGTAAAATCTCCTAATTATTAGTCATTACACAAAAGATAAATAACAAATTATGAAAGAAAACTAACAAACAAAATCTAGATATAGACTAGCTTTTATAACAGCATTCCTAATATTAGTTTCAGCCGATTCAATTAGCTCTTGTAAAGATGAAAAACTCAATTTTATATGCCCCCAGATTAGGGAGTATAAAACTAAAACTCCACCACAAAAAACAACTGCAGAATTACATTCTTGGTCTTTTAAATGAACAAAAGTTTCTGTTGAGTGACCAGTTGTTTTCTCTATAATTGACCCAATAGCTTGATAAAAAGCAGAGCTGAGCAGCTTTTCTAGAGACTCAAAATCGATATTTTGGTAAGATTTTTTGGCTTTATTTGGAGAAATAATTAGTTGATTAACTAGTAATTGATCTGACCATTCACAGTATTTATTAAAAGTATCTGCTAGACGAATTTGTTTAATTAATTCTTCTAAAAAAGGATGCTTTATCTCACTGAGATCTGGTGGATTTTCTACTGCTAAAACTTGACTCATTTTCTTTCTCTCTTACCTAACTAATAACTAATAAGTAATGACTAAGAATTAATGTCCTAATTCAATAAAAATATTGCCTAGAGCGAATAAAAACTGCATCGAACCTTTATATCCGACTAGACAACGAGAACCATTGCCTAGGCGATCGTAGATAGGATAGCCCATACGATATAAGGGAATATTTAGTTTTTCGGCGAGGCGTTTGCCTTGGGAATTAGTAATAATTAAATCCGAACCAAGAGCTAAATCTTCTAGATCTTCTAAATCCCCAATAGTCACCTTATCGAAAGGTAATTCTTTGAGTGACGGTGACTTAGTAGTAGTTACAGCAGCGTGAATTTCTGCCCCCATTTCTGTTAGTAACCAACTGGTTTGATAGAGTAAATCTGGTTCTAATGCCAAAGAAACTTTTTTACCACCAAGATAGAAATGAGTATCTAAAATAGCATCCTGTAGCTGGCGACGCTGACGTTGATATTTTTCAGGTATTTGGGGGTTAAATTGCCAATCATTAGTCCCATTTTTATAGCTAGCAATTTGTGCCAACAGCCACAAGAACTGGTCTACTGCGCTTAAGCCTGTTAAACGGGGTAATATTTGATAGTTAGTACCAAACTTTTGTTTTAAAGTTTCTGCAGCAGGACGCATACTTTCGCCTATGGCAATAGTAAAAAGCGATCGCTCTAATTGCTGTAGCTGTTCTAGGGAAGTACCGCCAGGAGTTTTGCTGTTGTAATCATCATCCAAATGTCCGTCTACCGAACCAGATAAATCGGGAATCACCAGGGGTTTTAAACCAAATGCGGAGACTATCTCTTTGATTTCCTCCACATCCCCAGGCGCAAGCATCGAACCCGCTAAAATCGTTACCTGCTGTAGAGATGTTCCATGGAATGTCTCTACGGGTGTGCCGTAATCAGTAGCGACAATTGAATTAACCGCAGCAGCAAAACCATCTTGCAATGCACCTTTATAATCGGGAGTAGAAACATAGATAATTGGTAGATAATCTAGTTCAGGATGACGTTGACGAATCGATTTTAAGATGCCATCCATATCATCTCCACGCGTTTCCGTTAACCCTGTAGTTAACAAACCAATCAAATCGGGTTTAGCACTCTCTACCAAGGTCAAAATCGCCTGTTCAATATTTTCTTCGCCTCCTAAAATCGTTGTAACCTCGGTCATCGCAGTAGTTGCCAGGGGAATCGCTTCGCGGAAATGCCGTACTAGTAGCACTTTGGCAAATGCTGTACAACCTTGAGAACCATGAAATAAAGGTACAATTCCTTTTAATCCCAAGAAAGCTAAGGCTGCACCCAAAGGTGGACTTTGCTTGAGGGGATTTACAGCTACAGATTTTTTGTTGCGAGTAATAGTAGTCATGGCTTTTTAAGGGATGAAGAATGAGGGATGAAGAATGAGGAACAAGGATAGAGTAACCAGAGGAAATAAGGAAAATAGATACAAATACTTACTACTTCTGACTTCTGACTTCTGACTTTTGACTTCTAACTTTCTCCCAAGGTGCTGGTTGACGAACCTGTTGCCATATAGGACTGTGGAGAGCGCGATCGAATTCTTTTGCCATTTCAATTAGTCCGACATATCCTGCATAGGGGTTATGGCGTTCTTGGTTAATATCGAGGAAGGGAATTCGAGCTTTAAGGGCAGTATATTGGTTGCGTCCCCCAGCTACGAGCATATCTGCTTTAGTTTTAGCAATGACTTTTAATAGCTCTTTAGCGTTACCTTTAGCAAGTGCTATCCCATCTTTGCCCAATAACTTTTTGATTTTGGCTTTATCTTCTTCGGTACTCTTTTTAGTGCTGGTGGCAACTACTTTCATACCTAAGTCGTGGGCAGCCGACATCACCGACCAACTTTTTACTCCTCCTGTGTATAGCACCATCTTTTTATCTTTGAGTCGGTTACGATAAGGAGCAAGAGCTTCATCAAGTTTGACAGTTTCTTCGGCAATTACTGTTTCTACCCGTTGCTGTAAAGCTTCATCACCTATTTTTTGGGCGATATTTCGCAAACAACGGTTCATATCTTCAACGCCATAAAAAGACTCTTCGATATAGGGAATACCGTAACGTTCCTCCATTTTGCGCCCCATGTTAATTAGAGCTTTGGAGCAGATCATCACATTGAGTTTAGCACGATGGGCATAGCGAATCTCTTCAAAGGTAGCATCTCCTGTAATTTTAGAAAGTACACGAATACCAACTTTTTCAAACAGAGGCAATACACCCCACAGCTCCCCTGCAATGTTGTATTCCCCAATTAAATTAATATCGTAGGGGGTAGTATATTCAGGTTCGGCAGTACCGACGACGTAATCTAATAAAGACTCTCCAGCTAACCTATTACCCAAATTCTTGCTGCCCACAAAACCAGGAGAATTAACGGGAATTATCGGAGTCTCAAACTTTTGAGTGGCTGCTTCGCAGACTGCATCCAAGTCATCGCCAATTAGAGCCGTAACGCAGGTAGAATAGACAAAGATCGCAGGAGGGTGATAGCGTTTAATTACTTGAGCGATCGCTTTATAGAGTCTTTTCTCACCGCCAAAAATAATGTCATTTTCGCTAATATCTGTCGTAAAACCCATTTTGTAAGTAGTCGCACCAGAAGACAAACTACCGCGACTGCCCCAAGAATTGCCCGCACAGGCAATTGGCCCGTGAACCAAATGTGCAGCATCGGTGATGGGGACAAGGGCAATTGAAGCTCCATCAAAAGCACAACCACCTTGGGCTGCCCCTGGTTTGGCTTGTTGAGTACAAGCTTTATTTTTCCCTTGTTGTCCTTTTTTGTGATTGTGTTCGCAACCTGGTTCATCAAGGAGATCGGCGATTTTGCCTTTGGTGAGTTTCATGGTTGTTTGTCCTTTGTTGTTTGTCCTTTGTTGTTTGTTAACTAATCGCCAATAACCAATGACTAATCATCAATGACAAATAATTAACAGATATACTGCGTAATATCTTCTCCACAGTCTCCTTCTAGATAGCTGAGGGCGCGGAGGCGCAAACTGACAACTTCGTTATAAAGAGGATTTAGTTTACAAAGAGCAGGAATGTGAAAGGTTTTGCCCAAGATAGTCACATCTCTCTCAAAGGGACAGCTACAGGGAATTAAATTACAAAGAAAATGAGCGAATTTATCGTTAGTAACTTCGATGTTATCGACCCAGCGACGCAAGGGATAAAAAAGATCGAAGTGGAACTTTCTAGCAATAATTGGAGAATTAAAAGGATTCTGGGTTTGGGTAGACATAATTACCTCATTTTTCTGTAACTTGTTCTAGTTCTTTGCCCAGACAACCGACGACGTTATTCGTTTCCAAAAAATGAACGGAATAGATATAAGCAGTTTGCAAATACGTACCGATGGAAATGATGTATCCTTCGTCTCCTTTATTAGCTAAAGTTTCACCAACTCGTTTGCCTGGGAATGTGCCATCATTGCGGATCTTTTTACGGACTCTTACTTTAGAATCAAGATCGAAATCTGGTTCGCGATCGAGTTCTACATCACCTAGTTTCATGATTTTTCTCTAAAGCTATTAGCTGTTAGCTATTAGCTATTAGCCATTAGCCAACAGCTATCTGTTATTAACGAATCAAGTCGAAAGAAATATCTGTTTTCGCGGGAATAATAGTCTGGCGATCGAGTTCGTCGAGGATAGTGTTAATAATCCAGTTGTGGAGATTAAGCGCACCTTTATAACCTAATGTTTCATAACGGTGCATATGATGGCGATCGAAGATTGGATAGCCAATGCGTACTATGGGAGTGTGGGTATCGCGCCAGAGGTATTTACCATAGGAGTTGCCAATTAATAGATCTACTGGTTCAGTGAACATTAAACTCCGCATATGCCATAGGTCTTTTTTACCCCAGATGGTAGCGTTTTTACCGTAGGGACTAGCATCTAATACAGCTTGCAGTTCTGCCTCGAAATCTGGATTGCTGTTAGTGACAACGATATGAACTGGTTCTGCGCCTAATTCTAATAGGAAGTTGACCAAACCAAATACATGATCGGGATCGCCGTAAAGAGCAATACGTTTGCCGTGAATCCAAGCTTGAGAATCAGTCATAGCATCAACTGCACGACCTCTTTCTGCTACTAATTCTTCAGGCACAGGCTTACCAGTAATTTCCGATAGCTTAGTTAAGAACTCATCAGTGCCTTTGATACCGAAAGGACGGAAGTTATAAGTTGACTGACTCCATTCTTTTTCGATATAAGCCTGAGTTTTGGGAGTAGTGTATTTCTGGAAGAAGAAAGTACCTTCGGCGTTAATCGAATCAGCAGCATCTTCTAGTTTGGTCAAACCATTATACATTTGGAATTCACCAGTGTTAGGAGAATCAAATGCATCGGCATTGTCAGAAAGAACGGTGTAGTCAAGATCGAATAATTGGAGAATTCGTTTTAGTTCCCGAATATTACCAATATAAGGATCGAAGCCGAGGTTAAAGTTATACTTACCGTTGGTAGCTTCTGTTTTCTTGCCTTCTGTCAAACACTCTAGAATGCCCTTGAGCATATTGTCGTAACCAGTGATATGAGAACCGACAAAGCTAGGAGTATGAGCATAAGGGACGGGGAAATCTTCGGGAATCGAACCTTTATTTTTCGAGGTTTGGATAAATGCACCCAAGTCATCACCAATTACTTCAGCCATACAAGTAGTACAGAGGGCAATCATTTTGGGCTTATATAGTTGATAGGAGTTGGCTAACCCATCTACCATGTTGTTAAGTCCGCCAAATACTGCTGCATCCTCAGTCATGGAGGAAGAAACGGCTTGGAAAGGCTCTTTAAAATTACGGGTTAGATGAGTACGGAAGTAAGCCACGCAACCTTGCGAACCGTGGGAATAAGGTAATGTTCCTTCAAAACCTGCTGCTACAAAGAGCGAACCCAAGGGTTGACAGGCTTTAGCGGGGTTAACAGTTAGGGCTTTGCGATCGAAGTTTTTCTCGCGATAATCCCAAGTTTTTGTCCATTCGGCGATTCTAGCTACTTCTTCCTTGCTGTGCGCTCCTTCAAACTGACGCTTAAATTCAAATGTTTCCTGATAGGGGTCAGTTTGAAATAAATCGAAGTGGTCTTGGATTTTACCTGGCTCTGAAACGACAGGAGGTGTTAAGTTTTCAGGAGGGGTGGGATTATTGGTGGTGTTCTGAGTCATGACGCTCTACCTCTGAAGGGAATATTATTAGTTGGTTATGAATCATTAGCCATTGATTATCAAGCAAACAAAAGACAAAGAACGAATAACCAATGACTATTTATCTAGAGAAATTAATTTGCTTGCCAAGGATTTTTGATTAAACTCCAGGTTGGGTTGTTGATTGCCAAATCCATGTCGCGAGCAAAGACAGCAAAGCCGTGATAGCCGTGATAGGGTCCCGAATAATCCCAGGAGTGCATCTGACGGAAGGGCAGAGCCATTTTCTGGAAGACATATTTTTCTTTAATTCCTGCTGCAATCAAGTCAGGGTTTAGCTGTTTGGCAAATTCTTCAAATTCATGACCACTAACATCGTCATAAATGATTGTGCCGTCTTTAACATAGTCTGCGGTGCGTTTGTAGTCATCACCATGACCAAATTCATAACCAGTACCGATCACTTTCATGCCTAAGTCTTCAAAGGCAGGAATTACGTGACGGGGACGCAATCCACCAACCATCATCATCACGGTTTTGCCTTCTAAGCGGGGACGATACTGCTCGATAATTGCATCCATATCTTTTTGATACTGAGCAATTACTTTTTCCGCATTTTCCTGAATGGTTTCGTCAAACTGAGCAGCAATCTTACGTAGAGACTTGGCAATTTGAGAAGGACCAAAGAAATTGTATTCTAACCAGCCAATACCGTATTTTTCTTCCATGTGACGGCAGATGTAGTTCATCGACCGGTAGCAGTGGATTAGATTGAGCTTGGCTAGGGGAGTCATTACCGTTTCGTTGAATGACCCATCCCCAGAGAATTGACTGATTACTCTTAAACCGATCGCTTCAAGTAACATTCTACTGGGCCAAGCGTCACCACCGATGTTGTAGTCACCAATGATGTTAACGTCATATGGGCTAGGCTCAAATCCTTCAGGCAGCTTGCGATATTCATCAGCTTTGGGTAATACCCAGTCACGGACTGTATCGTTAGCAATGTGGTGTCCCAAAGATTGAGAAACTCCTCTAAAACCTTCGCAGCGTACAGGAACTACTGGTTTTTCAGTTTCTTTAGCTTTTTGTCTGGCAACAGCTTCAATATCATCCCCAATTAAACCGATGGGACATTCAGATTCAATAGTAGTTCCTTGGCTTAGAGGGAAGAGAATTTCTAATTCATCAATTAGTTTGGCTAGTTTTTTGTCACCACCAAACACGATGTCTCTTTCTTGGAAATCGGAAGTGAACTGCATGGTACCAAAGGTATCTACACCAGTTGTACCAATATAATAATTACGACGACCAGACCAGGAATAGTAACCGCAACCCACAGGACCATGAGAGATATGAATCATATCTTTTACAGGACCCCAAACCACCCCTTTTGCACCTGCATAGGCACAACCACGAGTAGTCA
>JASJDX010000240.1 GCA_030064975.1 Pleurocapsa sp. MO_192.B19 | reverse complement strand
GCTTAATCGCCTCTTGTAGCCTCAAGGCATTCTTTTTATAAGAATCTTCGGTTAAGACTTGTTTAATAGCCTTTTGTAGTTTTTCTACACTCACTTTACCCAAAGGGATCACCTGTCCTGTTCCTGTCCAAGCGATCCGCGCTGCCACTCCTGGTTGATCGTTGGTAATGGGAATAGCTACCATTGGAACTCCATTACTCAAAGATTCTAGAGTAGTATTCATTCCTGCGTGAGTTATAGTTAAAGTTGCTCTTTGTAATAGTTCTAATTGAGGTGTATAGCCAACAACAATGCTATTTCCAGTGAATTCTGGCAAAGATTCTGGAGCTTCACCCCCACCTAAAGCAATTACCAATTGAACATCCAATCCGACACAAGCTTCTGCCATCATTTGAAAAATCCAAAGAAGCCGATTTTGTAGTGTTCCCATCGAGGCATAAATAAGTGGTTGTCCAGTCAGCTTTTCGTAAGGAAAAAGTGCAGGTTCTCGACTCGCTGGGTTACTATAAGGACCTGTGAAATGAAAATAAGAAGGTAGTTCTTTTCTAGGAAATTCAAACTCAGCAGGCTGTTGACTGATTTGAGCTAGTTGAGAGTAGTAATCGTTGTAAATCAAGTGGGGGGGTAACTTCCACTTTTGGCGATACTTAGCTATGACCTCTCGGACTGGTCGCCCAAGGGGATGAAGCAACTCGTAACCCACTCGGTTACGCAGACGCGCCCACCAGGCAGGGTTATAGCGCCAGTTCGTGACAAAAGGGGGAACATGATCATCTCGATTAAGCATCAGGGCACTGCATACGGTAACGAAGGGAATATCTAGGAATTCTGCAACAGTCCCTCCCTCTGGTGAAGCCTGATCTACTAGCAGTGCTTCTACACCTGCTGCTTTAATTGCTTCTGGGGCATCTCGGAGGAGCATAGCAGCCAACTCCTCAAGCCAACTGATGGTATATCGCAATGCTGCCAATCCACTCAGTTTTCCCTGCTTGGCATCCCTTTGGGCTGTCCAACCGATTGGAAACTCTTCCTCACCAAGCGCCCGAAATTCCAATCCTGCTGCTATTGTCTTCAGTTGAGCATCGAGTATACCGAATAGAGTGACGCGATGACCACGTTTTTGAAGTTCGTAACCGAGAGTGGTCATGGGGTTTAGATGACCAGCAGCAGCAGGACAAATAATACCAAAATGAGTCATAATCTTTTCTTAGCAAAAGACGTTTGTAATTCAGTTTATAGCGATGGCACAATTTAATCAGTTTAATTTGCTAACAATTGGCAAAATCATCTTTTGTAATTGGCGAAAAGTGAAAAATCTATCAATTCTACTTTAGTCAATAGCGATCCGAAGGCTATTTATCCCGCTTAGTTTGGGACGCGGAGCGCTTGCCCTCGAATGGGGGTAATCACTTGCTAATCTCAACTTTTTATAGCAACTTCACTCTTAACTATTTCCGACTCTGAGGTCAGATTAGCCCGTGTAGCGCGGAACATTCCAAAGCGACAAAGACCATTACCAAAAGCTAAACGCATAAGTAATATAGTAGGCACTTCTCGGAGAGATTTAATCAAGCCTGAAAAACCAAACATCACTAGTCCCTTTGGTTTAATTATTCCTTGCCAAATAGAATCAATCCAAGAAGGAAGGGTTTCTTTTGTCCAATCGTCGGTGACTACTTCTCCCTCCACTAAACCTGTTTTAGCTAAGAGTTCCGAAAATCCTTCAATGCTAGAGAATGCAGGATGTGACCACTGGTCTAATAATTGTTTCATAACTGGTTTTTCCCAGAAATTGAGGGGTACGATGCGATCGTCTCGCTGATTCCAGTCTGCTACAACTAAAATTCCACCAGGCTTAAGTACTCGTAATAATTCTTGAGCAAAAACTGCCTTGTCAGGCATATGGGGACCAGCTTCAACCGACCAAACCACATCAAAACTAGCATCTGGAAAAGACAATGCCATAGCATCATCTACCAAAAACTTGGCCTCAACCCCTTCAGGAGTTAATTCTTGAGCGCGTTTAACCTGTTGAGGACTGATAGTAACTCCCGTAACGTCGAAATTATAATCTTTTGCCAAAATACGACTACTTCCCCCAATGCCACAACCCACGTCTAATAAAGTGGTTCCCGTAGGTAATTCGTCTAAACCACCCCAGCGAACCATCTCATCGACAAAGTCGTACTTAGCAGCGATAAATTCTTTTGATTTTGGTGGTGAGCCATAATGACCTAGGTGGATATGTTCTCCCCAATAGAACTCTAAAATACCGTCTTCCGTCCACTCATCATAGGAGTTGGCAACAGAATCAGCAGATTGATAATTACGAGCAGTCGATAAATAAACTGCAATCCCTAATGCTAAAAGGATTAGGAATATTCCCAAGACGTAAAGTAAATTCATTAAAATGTTAACTTAATATTTTTTTACAATCAGTTTATCAATATAACAATCTTCGGCTAATCAGGAGATTGTCTAGATAGTAAAAATATTTCAGGTTATTAGCAATCAACAATCAACAATTAAAACTGTATAGTTAAAATGAACTTAAGGCTTTATGTTCAAACTATCTTTCGTATTGCGACGAGTATAGCTATTCCAGGTAGTTAGATCTGGTGCAGGGAAACCCAAAATAGCCGAACGAGCTTGATCGCTCAACCCTTTAACCATACTAAAATCTGCTCCTGCAACATTCTGGAGGGTATCCAAGTTGGCCCCAGTCAAATCAGCAGCCCGTAAATCAACTCCTTTTAGTTCAGTATTACCCAAACGAGCGTTACGCAAACTTGCCCCAGTCATGATTGCTTTTTGTAGGTTGGCACCACTAAAGGAAACATTATCTAAAATTGCTCCTGTAAAGTCTGCACCACTAAGATAAGCACCAATCATCTTCGCGCCTGTTAAGTCTACTCCTCGTAAGTTGGCAGTGTTCAGGAAAGCCCCGTTAAGGTTAGCACCAGGACCCACAGCACCAGAGCTTTTATAGTTAAATCCCTCTGGAAAAACAGTCTCGTTATCGTAGATAGTTACTTTAAACTGAGTATCTTGCAAATTAGCATCTTTTAAGTTCGCTCCTCTCAAATCGGCACGACTGAGATATGCACCTGTTAAATCTGCACCTGTTAAATCTGCACCTGTTAAATCTGCACCTCTCAAGTCAGCGTTGCGGAGATTTGCTCCTTTAAAATTTACGCCAATTAAATCAGCATTAGTCAAAATACTTCCAGACAAATTAATCTGCTCCAAGTTAGCCTGATTAAGAGCGATCGCATATAAATCTTGGTTACTAAAATCAGCATTAGCTAAACTTTCTCCTGCCTGAAGTTTTGCAGTAATGGTGGCAGAGAAAGGAGATTTATTACTAGAAGCAGTGGTTGGCATGATGTAACTAAATTTATCTAATTTAGCTTGAATTTATTGACTTTTAACAAAGTATAAATTATTGAGTGACTACTACAAAGTTGAGAATTATTGACATAATAAATCAATACTTATTACTTTCTGCTGCCGCGAAGCGTTACTAGTCTATTTATTTCAGCTTGGCTCTAATTTCTTCAACTCGCTTGCGGTTGACTCCTAAATCCGATTTACCTAACCTAGAAGCAGAGCGTACATGAACTACATTAGCCTCAGAGTCCAGATAAAACTCAACATCATCTACATAGCCCATTAGTTTGCTTTGGAATTCCGTGTAGAGATAATTATCTGTTTCTTCAACTACAGTAGTTCTCTCCATGCTTTCTACTACCTTTTTAATCTCAGCAATTGACACGGCAGGTAAGGGTTCAATCTTAGATTGAGCGTCGTCACTTTGACTATTGACACAGTTAGGGCTTCCAGGACAAGCAGCTAACTTGCCATCTTTAACACCTAAATTACTAGGTCTTTCCCCTGTAAAGTTAAACATCTTAAATCTTGTTAAAATTCGGTTTTAATACCATTAAGCTTATTTTATCTTGTTTGGGGCGGTCGCTGGCTCAATTTATTGTCTGGTTATTGTCTGGAAAAAACAACTAGGTAAGCAAGACAAATTGATAGCTTAAAAAGAAGTGCTGGGTATATTACTATTAGGTTGACAGATAATACTCAAAATCTAAGCAGCATTAGCCAAGACGTTTTCTTTTGATGTCAATAGTTTGATAGCCTCCTGATATTGTTGATCTACATCTGTGGCAATTTGAGCATAAGTAATTGGTCGCTGTGTCACTACGGTATCAGGCATAATGCCCAGCTTGTTAATATCTTTATGGCTAGGAGTTTCATATTTAGCTACAGTTACGGCTAATCCTGAGCCATCGGGCAACTCAAACAAGGACTGAATTAAACCTTTGCCGAAAGTTTTTTCTCCCAGCAATAAAGCTCGCTGATTATCTTGTAATGCTCCTGCCAAAATTTCGCTAGCACTAGCTGTACCTTGATTAACCAATACAACTAAGGGATCGTTAGTCAGAATTTCGCTATTAGAATCAAAACTACCTAAAACCCCTTGGCGATTGACTGTATAAACAATCGTACTATCTTCTAGCCACATCCTGGCGATTTCAACTCCAGCTTGTAATAATCCCCCAGGATTGTTGCGTAAATCTAGAATATAAGCTTCTGCTCCCTGTTGTTCGAGTTTATTAACTCCATGAGCAATTTCTTTGGCCGCATTAGCACTAAACTGATTAAGACGAACATAACCAATTTTCTGCTCTGTACTAGTATCCAAAGCGATAGAAACAGGATTAAGAGAAATGCGATCGCGAACTATGATTACAGTGCGAGGTTTGGCATTTTTGTCTTGACCAGATTGCACTCTTAAAGAAACTTTTGTCCCTATAGTGCCACGCATTTTTGCTGCTGCTTCGTCTAAGGTAAGAGTTTTGGCATCTACTCCATCAATTTCTAAAATGCTATCTTTGGGTTCAATTCCTGCTGCTTCTGCTGGAGAACCTGCTATGGGGGAGACAACTTCAATAAACTTGGTTTCTGGGTTGATATTGATCTGTAATCCAACTCCAGAAAGTTCTCCAGAAGTATTGACTTGTAGACTATGATATTGGTCTGGTCTTAGGAGTCTAGTAAAGGGATCATCTAAACTTGCCAGCATTTCTTCAATAGCAGTATAAGTTTCGGCGCGATCGCGTAATGGTTTTTTGACAAACTTTTCTCGTAGTTTCCACCAATTCTGATGATTAAAAGTTTCATCTAGGTAAGATTGATTTACAATGCGCCAAGATTGCAACAACAACTTTTGTTCTTCTGTAAAAGCTTGAGCTTCAGGAACGTACGAGCAAAAAGAAATCGAAAAGCAGAAAAATACCGACAGAGCGAGTGAAACAACTTTTTTGATCATGAGAAAAATAAATAGGGCAGTATCTTAAGTTATTTTAATTTAGCGATTCTTAATCAATTGTTACGCCAAAAGGCGATCATTAGCACTAATTACGAAGCTATGTCCTGATGATTTTTAACGACATACTGGTTTTCCCAAACTGAATATGGCGTATAATACAACATTAAATAAAGCCATCGTAGCTTAAAGCTATGTTACATTTTTTAAAGAGGGAAAAACCGTGTTCACGGATTAACCCACTATGGACTTAAACAGCAAATATACAAATTGGTGCTGTCTGCGGCTGTGCAGACGAACTTGCAAAAAGTAAGCACCCACTACCTGAAACTTTGACAGCAGTCCAACATAGCCCAGGAGTTTAAGGCAGAAAATCTTGAATTCCCAAGCTATTACAGAGGACTCTGAAAAGCTAATTCGGTAACTATCCATAACTATTTTTGTTAGCTAATTTATAGGCTTCATGTTTTCTAAACAAGTAACTGATTCAAAAGTTTTTCAATGGTTTGATGAACGTCTAGAAGTTCAAGCAATTTCTGATGACATCACCAGCAAATATGTCCCCCCACATGTAAATATTTTTTATTGTTTGGGTGGTATCACCCTAGTCTGCTTCTTAATTCAGTTTGCGACTGGGTTCTGCATGACTTTCTACTACAAGCCTAATGTAGCTGAAGCTTTTACTTCAGTTGAATACATTATGAACGAAGTCAGCTTTGGTTGGCTAATTCGTTCTATTCATCGCTGGTCAGCTAGCATGATGGTCTTGATGATGATTCTTCATGTTTTCCGTGTCTATCTCACTGGCGGTTTCAAAAAGCCTCGTGAGTTGACTTGGATCACTGGAGTAGTCATGGCAGTAATTACTGTTAGCTTTGGTGTTACTGGCTACTCTCTTCCTTGGGATCAAGTCGGCTATTGGGCGGTAAAAATTGTATCTGGTGTACCAGCAGCAATTCCCGTTGTCGGCGATCAAATGGTTGAACTATTAAGAGGGGGTGCTAGTGTGGGTCAAGCTACTCTAACTCGCTTTTATAGCCTACACACGTTTGTTTTACCTTGGTTGATTGCAGTGTTTATGTTATTGCACTTTTTGATGATTCGCAAACAAGGTATTTCTGGTCCTTTGTAAACTAAGGGACTAGATTATGAGTCTGTCAGGAGTTTAGCTAATAGCTTCTGATAGACTTTTCTTAGAATAGTAGATAAATTGTATGTAAGGTACACAGGTTATTTGCCTTGTTTGTACCGTCAGGCACAGAGAAGAATTTTTTTGTTAAGAGCGAAAAAGTTAACTTTTTGAATAGAACAAGAACTCTCTAGTCTTTATGCTCAAAGCAGTGTCACACTATTTTGAATAACTTCGACACCACAAATAGTAATTATCCTGCTCATTTAATTAGCTGATTCCAAATAAATTTAGGAGAGAAAACTATGTCCACTTTAAAGAAACCAGATCTTAGCGATCCCGCTTTGCGCGCTAAGTTGGCTCAGGGTATGGGTCACAACTACTATGGTGAACCTGCTTGGCCTAATGATTTGTTATACATCTTCCCTGTGGTTATCTTGGGAACTATTGGTTTAGTCGTCTGTTTAGCTGTACTAGATCCCGCTATTATGGGTGAACCTGCTAATCCTTTTGCTACTCCTCTGGAAATTTTACCTGAGTGGTATCTATATCCTGTATTCCAAATCCTACGTGTTGTTCCCAGCAAATTATTGGGAATTGCGG
This sequence comes from Pleurocapsa sp. MO_192.B19, assembly GCA_030064975.1. GTDB lineage: Bacteria > Cyanobacteriota > Cyanobacteriia > Cyanobacteriales > Xenococcaceae > Waterburya. The sequence continues at coordinate 6,203 of JASJDX010000240.1, read as the reverse complement.
CTCAAACAGCCGTACCTTTGGGTTTAATGCTAATTCCTTTTATTGAAAGCGTTAACAAATTTCAAAATCCCTTTCGCCGTCCCGTAGCTACTACAGTATTCTTATTTGGTACTGTAGTAACGATTTGGTTGGGAATTGGTGCAACCTTCCCCATCGACGAATCTCTAACTTTAGGCTTGTTCTAAATCTTGTTTGAAGTATTGAGGATTTGCCGATAGCTTAAAATTTTAGCTAATTGACTAGACGTACTAGCTCATTACTTAAGTTTAGATTTTACTAAGCGTAGTAATGCTCAAGTACGTCTAATTACTTGTCAGATTTAGCAACGTAAGTTATTGATATTGTCGTAATTTATAATTTATTGGTATCATATATCGAGTAAGGATTAGTAGTTAAGACTATACCTTTCTACCTGCAAAGACATTAAGCATAAGAGAAAGTGGGGCAGCCCGCTTTTTTTGTTGTCTAACTAAATAAAACCTAAACCAAAAGTTTTCCAACCTAGCTATAACTAGCTTACCATTACCTTTTGCCCAACATGACTCATCCTGTTGTTCCCAAAATTATTGAACTGGCATCTCCTCTAGCAGAAGACCTTAATCTAGAATTAGTTGATGCAGTTTTTCAAACTAATAAGACACCGCCAATTCTGAGGATAGATGTTCGTAATCCGACAGCAGACACTAGTTTAGAAAACTGTGAACAGATGAGTCATATTTTAGAAGAAAAACTAGATTTAGCCCAAATTATTCCAGGAGCTTATGTTCTAGAAATTTCTAGTCCTGGAATTTCTCGTACCTTATCTACAGACAGAGAATTTATTGCCTTCAAAGGATTTGCAGTGACGGTAAAAACCTTTGCTGCTTATAAAGGAAAAAAACAATGGCAGGGAAGGTTACAACAGCGGGATGAAACAGCAGTTCATCTCAATCAAAAAGGAAAAGCGATCGCTATTCCGCGAGAATTAATTGCCAAAGTACAACTGGACGATAATAGCTGAAGGCAAAAAATAGTGATTTAGCGATTATTATCTACAATTTCTCCAACATCATTACAGCAAGACCCCAAATCTCAATCTTATTATTAGGAGTAGAATATGACCTTAGTCAGTTTGCCTGGTCTGAGGGTGACAATCGACGAAATCAGTCAGAGATACAATTTACCAAGTAGTGCAGTTGAAGAAGCTCTTCGAGAGGCTTTAATCAAGGGTTACGAAAAATTTCGCCGTTCTAAAGACCGTAATGAAGAATTTAGCGAAGAATATTTTGACAATTTTAACGTTCAATTAGATATAGAAGAAGAAGGGTTTCAAATCCTAACCACCAAAGTAATTGTTGACATTAGTAAAGAGCAAATTGAAGATCGCGATCATCAAATTGCTCTAAGTGAAGTGCAAGAGCAAGTGGACGATTCGGAAATTGAGGTAGGAGACTCAGTATTGGTTGACGTTACTCCGGAGCAAAAAGATTTTGGACGGATGGCGGCAATTCAAACCAAGCAGGTACTACTACAAAAACTACGGGATCAACAGCGCAAACTAATCCAAGAAGAATTTAAAGACCTAGAAGATACAGTTTTACAAGCAAGAGTAGTCCGTTTTGAACGACAATCGGCAATTGTGGCCGTAACTAGTGGCTTAGGGCAACCAGAAGTGGAAGCCGAATTACCTAAAAGAGAACAATTACCCAATGATACCTACCGTTCAAACAGTACTTTTAAAGTTTATTTAAAAAAAGTTAGGGATACTCCCCACAGAGGTCCGCAACTAATGGTTTCGCGAGCTACGGCAGGATTGGTTGTAGAACTATTTAGTAACGAAGTTCCAGAAATAGAAGAAGAAATTGTCCGTATTGTGGCAGTAGCCAGAGAAGCACATCCTCCTTCTCGTCACGTTGGAGTACGTACCAAAATAGCGGTGGATACTCTAGAGCGAGATGTCGATCCTGTGGGAGCTTGTATTGGGGCTAGGGGTTCACGAATTCAGGCTGTAGTCAATGAGCTACGGGGGGAAAAGATTGATGTCATCCGTTGGTCTCCTGATCCCGCAACCTATATTGCTAATTCTTTAAGTCCTGCCAGAGTAGATCAAGTCATATTAGCCAATACCGACGACAAGCAGTCTTTAGTATTGGTGGCAGAAGATCAGCTAAGTTTGGCAATTGGGAAAGAAGGTCAAAATGTACGTCTAGCAGCCCGTCTAACTGGTTGGAAAATTGATATTAAAGATCTTGATAAGTACGATGAAGAAGAAGAAATGAATAAATGGGCAGATCAAGCAGCCACAGAAGCAGCAGAAATAACTGAGGAGGAAACAGAACAAGAAGTAGCAAGTAAAATTGAAACAGAAACTCAACCAGAAATAACAGATGTACCAGATTCAGCAATAGCAGATTTAGAAGCAGGAGAAGAGACAGAAATTACCGTCAAAAGTGATTTCACCTAAGTAATTTAAGTAAAAGCGATCGCGCTGGCGCGATCGCTTACTCACAAACATTTGTTCTGATGTCGGAATTACATTTAATATTTAGACTGATTTGAATCAAATAAATTATCGTAGATGTATTAGCTGTCGCCGAGTCGCATCCAAAGCATCTTTTTGGCGAGTAGTTAGATTGGCGCCAAACCATGAAATTCGATTAGACCAAGGAATGGGACGTTCAGCTTATCTTTGCGCCAATGCAAATTGCTTGAACCAAGCCAATCTTAAAAACCTCTTGAGTCGTGCTTTGAGAGTTAAAGTTCCTGAGTATATTTATCAAAATTTACAAGAACGTTTAAATGACGTTTAACCTGATAATGTTAAAGTCAAGAAAAAAACTAAATTTTTGAACTAAAAATACTAAATTGTTTATATGATTTGGTATTTTTCCCTAAAATAAAAGATGAAGGGGTTGCCAACTGGTGATGTTTTAAGCCTCACTTATATTTTCTAGAGCAGATTTTATTTGATAGAGTCGTAAAAGTTTTACCAGCAATCTTGAAAACATGAAGGACTACATGGAAAAACAAATGGTCAAATAACTATAAACAGTCAACTGAGGGGCATAGTGGATGAACAACGGCAAAGTTAGAATATACGAACTATCAAAAGAGCTAAATTTGGATAATAAAGATATCAAAGAAATTTGTGAACAGCTTAACATTGCAGTAAAAAGCCATAGCAGCACAATTACAGAATCTCAAGCCGAAAGAGTCAAAGCAGTAGCAGCTAAGTCCCCTCGTGCCGAAAAAGCAGCCAAAAGTTTTAAAAAAGACTCTAGAACTCCAAAACCCACAGGAAAACGCAAACAGCAAATTTTAGCAGTTCATCACCGAACTGATATGTCGGGATCTTCTAATCAAGTGAATCAGCCTCAATCAGGATCTTCTCCTACGTTAGTTTCTCCACCCACCAGACCAACTCGCCCCAAATCATTTACACAAAAGTTATCTCAAGAAGAATCATCAGTGCAAGCAAAACCTCCCCAACTCAAAGAGCCGTCTGCCAAACGCAACGAACTTAAACAAGCCCCCACAAGAGAGAGAAAGTCTCTAGAATCACCTCCAAAGCCCCCAACTGTTAGTAGACCTAACAGGTCAGTTGAGCTATCTTCCAAACCTCAATTAAATAGATCTAAGGGGGGAGAAAAAAATTCGATTCAGTCTTCTATCAAACCAAAAATACGCTCTTCAGAGCCATCTCAGAAAAAAGCAGAAGAAACAGAGAACAAGAAAAAAGTTATTCCTCCTTTACCTAAGCTAAATCAAAGACCTCAGAAAGTTCAAGCAGTTAGCACAGTAAAAGAAGAAGAGCTTGATGAAAATTTAACTGAAAACTTGGCTGATAATGAAGTCGAAGCTGATGACATCATTGAAAAAACTGAAGTCAAGAAAGTTACTCGGCTGAAGCGCCCGACACCTCCTCGCAAGATCAAAAAAGAATGGGAAAATGAAGAAGAGGACGAAGGGAAGCAATCTAAATCTGCTAAAGGAAAAGCTGCCAAGAAACGTCGTGCGCCTAAACCAGTACTGGATGATGATGATGATTTTGACTCGGATTCTAATCTAGTTCAAGTCAATACGGCATTTAGTTTATCTACGGCTCGTCCACCAAAACCACAGTCTTTACAACAACAGCAACCAGCTGCTAGCAGTCACAAGAAACCGAAAAAGCCATCTTTCAAAACAGAAAAAACTCCTAAAGCTGAACGCCCAGCTAAAGGAAAAGTGGTTCCCACTCTGTCTGAATCAATTACTTTATCGGATAACCTAACCGTTAGAGAATTAGCAGACAAGCTCAACACTCCTGAAACTGACATCATCAAAAACCTATTTTTCAAGGGGATTCCTGTAAATATTACTCAAACTCTAGATCTTGAGACTGCGCGTTCGGTAGCCGAAGAACTAGGGGTAATTGTAGAAACCCCCGAAGAGAAATCAGCAGCAACCAAAGATACTGAAATGTTGGATGCTGACGACTTAGAAAATCTCCAACTTCGTCCTCCTGTCGTAACTATTATGGGTCACGTAGACCATGGTAAAACTACGCTGCTCGATTCAATTCGTAAAAGTGCTGTTGCTTCAGGGGAAGCTGGAGGAATCACCCAGCATATTGGTGCCTACCATGTAGATGTGGAGCATAATGGCGGCAAGCAGCAGATTGTCTTCTTGGATACTCCTGGTCACGAAGCCTTTACAGCGATGCGGGCTAGAGGAACAAAAATAACAGATATTGCGATTTTGGTGGTGGCTGCTGATGATGGGGTACAGCCCCAAACCAAAGAAGCCATTAGCCATGCTAGAGCTGCAGAAGTACCTTTATTGGTAGCAATCAACAAAGTAGATAAGCCAGAAGCTAACCCTGACAGAATTAAGCAGGAATTAACCGAACAAGGTCTAGTCGCTGAAGATTGGGGTGGAGATACTACTATGGTCCCTGTCAGTGCGTTGAAAGGAGAAAATCTAGATGAACTTCTAGAAATGATTCTCTTGGTAGCAGAGGTTGAAGAACTGTCAGCTAACCCCGATCGCCCTGCCAAAGGAACAGTTATTGAAGCTAACCTGGATCGCAACCGAGGTCCAGTGGCTACTTTATTGGTTCAAAACGGTACTTTGAGAGTGGGAGACAGCATTGTGGCTGGCTCGGTGTTGGGTAAAGTCCGGGCAATGATAGATGATACGGGAGCAAAAGTAGAAGCAGCAACTCCCTCTTTTGCAGTAGAAATACTAGGGCTTAATGATGTTCCTGAAGCAGGAGATGAGTTTGATGTCTATGAAAACGAAAAAGAAGCTAGAGCGATCGCCGATCAGCGTTCAATTGAGCAACGAGATAGCCGTTTATTGCAATCTCTCTCTTCCCGTCGTATTAGTCTGAGTACGATATCAGCACAGGCACAAGAAGGAGAACTCAAAGAGCTTAACCTCATCATTAAAGCTGACGTACAGGGTTCTGTAGAGGCTATTCTAGGCTCTTTACAACAATTGCCCCAAAATGAGGTCCAGATTCGTATTCTCTTAGCATCTCCTGGAGAAGTGACCGAAACAGATGTAGATTTGGCAGCAGCCAGTGGCGCAGTAATTATTGGGTTTAACACTACTTTGGCATCGGGTTCACGGCAGGCAGCAGATAGAGAAGGAGTAGACATCCGCCAATACAATATTATTTACAAGCTCTTAGATGAGATTCAAGGGGCAATGGAAGGTCTACTCGATCCCGAAGAAGTTGAAGAGCATTTGGGTCAAGTTGAAGTCCGTGCTGTATTCCCTGTTGGTCGTGGTGCGGTCGCTGGCTGTTATGTATTATCTGGTAAGATAGTCCGCAACTGTAAAATCCGTGTCCGTCGTAATAATAAAGTAGTCTATGAAGGTGAACTAAATTCTCTTAAACGGATGAAAGACGATGTAAAAGAAGTCAACACTGGTTTTGAGTGCGGTATAGGCGCGTCTAAATTCTCTGATTGGAAGGAGGGCGATATTATCGAGGCTTATGAATTAGTCTTTAAGCGTCGGACTTTGGCAACTAACTAGAAAAAAGTAGGGAGATTGTTAGCTATAGTCTGAGCAATCTCCCATTCTTAGACTGTCACCGTTACTCCGCTGTCCCCATTCAAGGATAAATAAAACGACGGTGCCTGCGGTGACCGGCGTTCCCCGGTCAATTTTTAATTTAAAATGCCTACTTTACGTTCTGAACCTTTTCTCTGGATTCATCTATCAGGAATAAT
>JASJDX010000239.1 GCA_030064975.1 Pleurocapsa sp. MO_192.B19 | reverse complement strand
ACAAGCAATATCATATTATCAACAAGCAATTGAACTTGAACCAGATTTGATTATAGCTTATATCAAACTAGGAAAGGTATATGGCATTATTGGCAAAACTCTTAAAGGTGCAGAGATAATTTATCAGGGATATAGTTTACAGCCAGAAACAATAGCACCAGAAAAACATTGTCAGCTAGGTAATTTTTTTATCAAACATCAGCAGAATCAACTGGCAATGGTTTGTTATCGTCGGGCAATTCAACTAAGGCCAGGGTTTACTGAAGCTTATAATAAATTGCAAAATCTAATTGATAGTGAAGCACAAAAACAAGGGTCAGTTAAGCTCGTTAAGCCGCAAAAGTTAAACTCTCAACCAGTAAATCAAACCACTCCTAAACCATCATCACTAGAGTTCTCCCAAAACAATCAAATAGAACCAATAGAAAAATCTGTCTCCCTTTCTCTGGATAACTCTTTAGAGGTAAATCATGAATCTCAGAAAAGTAAACTCTATTTTGATATGGGGATAGCAGCAGAAAAAGAAGAGAATTGGGAATTAGCCTATCAATGCTATCAAAACGCTATTGAACATAATCCACTCTCTTGGGAAGCTTGTCATCATGCAGGAGAAGTCTTTAAAAAACAAAAGCAGTGGCAACAGGCCGTAAATTACTATCAACAAGCTATTAAAATTAATTCCAAAAACTTTTCTTCCCACTATAATTTAGGTGAAGCACATTTAGAACTGCAACAATGGCAAGAAGCAGTGAATGCTTTTCGTCATTCTCTCAGTTTAAATCAAAATTTTTCCTGGTCTCACTATAAATTAGGCTCAGCTTTAATGGGGTTAAAGCAATGGCAAGAAGCAGCGGATGCGATTGACTATTCTCTTAAACTTAAACCTGATTTTGATTGGGCACATCATAAATTAGGAGATATTTTTACTCATCTAGAAAACTGGGATGAAGCAGTAAAAGCTTATCAAACTGCTTTGAAAATCACTCCTGAATTACCTAAAACTCAGGAAAAACTAACCGATGTTATTCGACGAAGATCTGAAGCAGATCGAAAACAAGCAGAGAGTTTCTATAGTGATGCAATAAAAGTAAAACCAGATCAAGAATCTTTATACTTTAAAGCCTTAGAAATTAATCCAAACAACTCAGAACATTATGTCCAACTAGCACGAATTTATGAAGCTAAAGGGCAAAAAAATGTCGCAGTTTCTTTTTATAGGATTGCGCGACAAATAAATCCCAATAATTCTGAGGTAATAGCTAAGTTAAAATCTTTTCAGTCTTGATATTTAATGATCATTTGACTTTTTAATGAGCTTTAAACAAGTTTCTAATTGTATACACATCAAAACAATGAACACAATAAATCAAATTTTACACAATTTAGAACTTTCTGAATTAAGTTGGGAGCATGATAATCATCTAACAAAATCTTTATTCTCAACCAAATTTCCCTTAATAAGTATTGTAGTTCCAGTTTATAACGGTTCAAAATATATTGAAGCTGCAATAAAAAGCATATTAAATCAAACTTATAGCAACTACGAAATTATCGTAGTTGATGATGGTTCAACTGATGATACCCGCGATAAACTAAAACCCTACGAAGATGAGATTTGCTATCTCTATCAAACAAACAAAGGTTCTGCATCCGCACGTAATCTTGGAATCAAAGTAGCGAAAGGTGAGTTAATTGCTTTTCTAGATGCTGACGACTATTGGTCAATGCCAGAAAAATTAGAAAAGCAAGTAGCTTGTTTTAGCGAAAACCCGAATTTGGGATGTGTTAATACTGGCTGGCGAATCGTCAATGAGAACAATAAACATATCAAAACAGTTCAGCCTTGGCACAAAGCACCTGAACTTAATCTTGAAACTTGGTTAAGAAGAAAGTGTGTTCGCACCAGTGCCATGATATTTCGCCGTGAATGGCTCGAAAAAGTTGGTGGTTTTGATGAAGAATTAAGGCAATCTCACGATGTAGACTTAATCTTGCGACTTTCTTTGGCAGGTTGCCAAACTATGTGGCTCAAAGAAGGCACAGTTTGTTATCGACAACATGACGAAAATACGACCAAAAATAGTCTGAGACAAGCTAAATATGTACAGGCAGTATTAGATAAGTTTTTCGCTCGTGATGATTTACCTAAGTCGATTAGGCAAATGGAGTCACAGACTAGATACCACACTCTAGTATGGCTGGCTTGGTATCAATACCGAGCATATGCTTTAGATGAAACGGTTAGGCTGTTACAAAAATCCCTAAATTATACTCCTTATTTACGAGTAGAAAATATTCCTCATTGGTTGACTAGCTTTGCTAGGTTTTCTGCTGATCGAGGGGAAAAAATTGATATTGATTTTTTAACTAGTTCGAGGCAATGGCAAGAATTAATTACTTCAATTTTGCGACTGAGTAACCATCAATTTCAACCCGAACCAAACGCTCATTCAAAAAATCCACCAGAAAATAACTCTTGGGAAGCTTGTTTGAAATTAGGCGAGACTTATCAACAAATAGGTGACTTAGAACAAGCAGCGATCGAGTATCAGCGAGTCATTCAACTTAAGCCAGATTTAACTCAAGCTTATAAGAATATGGGGGAAGTAAGAGAACAACAAGGTCAGGTATCCCAAGCGATCTCTTCTTATCAAAAAGCAGTTGAACTGGGATTAGATGACTTTTCTATGTACGAAAAGTTAGTAAAGTTATTATCTTCACAACAGAAATGGTCAGAAGCGATCGCTATCTATTGTCGTCTTCTGGAGTTTCAACCAGATAACAAAGAGGTTTTGGAACAGTTGAGCTATGCCATATATCAGCAAGCTCAATCTGATTCTAATCATTAAATAGTATTAGCTATCAGTTATGAAGTATCTTTTTTCTCTTTCTTAAAAATAAATTATGTCTCAGTTACCAAAACAAGTCTGTATTACAGTGGGAACTCGTCCCGAAGCAATTAAGTTAGCTCCTGTAATTCTCCAGTTCCAAAATTCTCCTAAATTTAAAACTCAGGTAGTTTTAACAGGTCAGCATCGGGAAATGGTAGACCAAGTGATGACAATGTTTGGGATTAAAGCCGATCGCGATTTGGATATTATGCAGCCGAAACAAACTCTAACAGATATTACTTGCCGTAGTTTACAGGGATTAGAAAAGTTATTTCAAGAGTTGCAACCTCAAATGGTATTGGTACAGGGAGATACTACTACTGCTCTATCAGCGGCTTTAGCAGCCTTCTATCAGCGTATTCCTGTGGGTCATGTAGAGGCAGGTTTACGAACAAATCATTTATTCGATCCTTATCCCGAGGAAGCTAATCGACGGTTAATTTCTCAAATTGCCCAGCTCCACTTTGCGCCCACTTCTCTGGCAGTAAAACATTTGCAAAAATCTGGGATCGTTAAAGGGATACATCATACGGGAAATACGGTAATTGATGCTTTGTTCAAGGTAGTCGAGGGAAAACCAGAATTGAATATTCCAGGTTTAGAATGGCAAAAATATCGTGTAATCTTAGCAACGGTTCATCGCCGAGAAAATTGGGGTCAACCAGTCGCAGATATAGCTCAAGGGTTTTTGGATATTTTGGATCGGTTTCAAGATACAGCATTACTTTTGCCGCTCCATCGTAACCCTACAGTCAGAGAACCCCTCCAGAAAATTTTAGGAGAACATAACAGAGTATTTTTAACTGAACCTTTGGACTATCAAGAATTGGTAGGCGCGATGCAACGGTGTTACATGGTGATGACTGATTCTGGGGGATTACAAGAAGAAGCTCCCAGTTTGGGTAAACCAGTGTTAGTATTGCGCCAGACTACAGAGCGATCAGAAGCGATCACCGCTGGTACGGCCAAATTAATCGGGACTGAACCGCAAAATGTAGTATCTTTCGCTTCGTCATTGTTAAAAGATACTGTTGCTTATCAAAAGATGGCAAATGCGATTAATCCTTTTGGCGATGGGAAAGCATCAGAGCGCATTGTAAATATTGTAGATAAGTATTTGGCATCAGTTTAAATAGGATTAGTCTGTTATGGAAATGAATCAGGAGCGTTATAGTGCTTTGGTGCAGATGGGATGGCAAGAGTACCAGAAGGGTGATGTTGCCAGGATGGCTAGTTTGTTGAAGCAATCTTTGGACTGTACACCTTATTTACGGGTGGAAACTATCTCGGATTGGGTGAGTAGGTTTGGTTGGTTTGCTTCAGAAGGTGGGCAAGAGTTTGATGCAGATTATTTGAGTGACTTAAATGAATGGGATAATATTTTTGTCAAAGCAAAATCTCGAAACACAACACAAATTTTCTATTTATTTGCTGATAATGATTCAGGTGAACTAACAGAGGAAGCAAAATGGGTTACAGAATCAGTGGAACCCGATGCTACCTATGTATTGCGAGGAAACAGTGCTTCCGATCAGTTAGATGCTTCAAAGCAGGCGGTTATACAGTTCCAATTTTTAGACAAAATGCAGGAGGTTATACCGGCTCCCTATGAAGGTATAAGTAATTCTGACCGTTTCGGACCGTTTATGTATTTACCTATTGGAGTAAAAAATATATCTCCATTCCAATCTGGATTTACTACGCCAGTTCAAGCATTCTATGTACGAATAGGATTTCGTACTTTTTTCAATAAAAAGCCAATTATATTAAAGTCGAAGCACGAACTTAGCTACCAAAAAAATGAAAAATTTGAAATCGATCTTGAAGAAAGAATTTACGAACAAAGGTTAAATAAATTTTTCAAATTAGCTTCCCAACAAACAAGTAAACCTTTTATCTTGATTTGGACAGGAACGACATATATTGGCAAAGCACAGAGAAGTAACCGCTCCATGAAATTTGCCCAGTTAATAGCTGACCAAGGTATTCCGGTTATTTACTCTTATTATCGTTGGCATAAAAATCAAGATTTTGCTGACTACGAAGGTGGGTGCCTTTTCCAATCGCCCATAGATTTAACGACCAAGTATATTTACCATATTCGTCATGCTCAACTATCAAATCCATCTAAACTAATGCTTGTTAGTCTACCAGACCATATAGCTGCTCAACAGCTCAACAGTTTTAAACTCGCAGGTTGGTCAACTCTTTATGAAGCAAGGGATGAATGGGAAGAGTTTCACAAAGTAGGTTCGGCTAAGTGGTTTGAGAAAGTATTTGAAAGTTATATCGCTAATCATGTTGATGCGATTACAGTTGTGAGTCCTCCCTTGAAGGCAAAAATGGATGGGTACACTAAATCGCAAGTGTCGAGTTATATTGTGCCTAATGGTGTGTCTGATTATTTTATTACTGAAGAAGTGAAGAATAAGGTTCAGCACAACCTCAAATATAAGCCACTAGCAGATCCCAATAATCTTATCATTGGTTATTTTGGACATCTTACTAAAGCTTGGTTTGATTGGAGTTTGATCGAAGAAACCGCTAGAAAAAATCCTAACTGGAAGTTTGAAATTATTGGCTTTGGAGAACCTAAAAATCTTAATCTTCCTGCAAATGTAAAGCTACTTGGAACCAAAAACCATCAGGAAATTTCGGACATAGCTATAAACTGGAATGTGGCTACTATTACATTTGTACCCTCTCGGCTGGCGGAAGCCGTAGATCCGATAAAAGTCTATGAATATTTGGCACTAGCTTTGCCTGTAGTCAGTGTCTATATGCCTCAAATAGTAGATTATCCCTATACATATTGTTATAAGAAGAGAGATAGTTTTGAAGATTTACTCCGTCAAGCTGTCCAGGAAAAGGTGGATTTTCAAAAGGTCAGTGATTTTTTGAGAACTAACACCTGGAGAGATAGAGTCAAAGAAACATTATCAATTGCTAAGGTAATTAATCAATAGCTGTTTTTTCATAATATTAAGAGTGGTTTTTAAATGAAATTTCTTTATATATACCCTTATTGTAATTTAGGTGGTGTCGCTTCAGTTTTGAAGCAGCGTATCATACATTTATATCGCCTCAATCATCTTGTTGAATTGATATTTCAAGAAGATGGAGGAGGTAAATTAGAGTGGGAAAGACTAGGAGTTTCAGTAACAATTTATGCCAAAAATTTTATTTCCTGTACTCTCAATCAAATTAGTGAAGGTGACTATGATATTGTTACTGTAATTGATACTCCCCAATTAATTAAACCTCTCAAAGAAGTTTTAAAAACTCGATTGTTTTACGAAATTCACACATCATTAGAACATTCTTTGTCTAAAATTAATCCTCCTGACTTGCGTCTTTGCGATATTATTATCGTTCCCTCCAGGTGGTCAGAGAGAAAGATTAATAGTATGTTTAGTGGTGTTGCCGAAAAGATAAAAATTGTTCCCAATATTATCGATCAAACTCTTTTTTATCCTAAACAGGTCAGCCAATCTAACCAAGCAAAAACAATGTTATGGGTGGGGAAAATCAATGATTTAAAAAACTGGCAAGATGCATTAAGAATCTTGTCTAAACTATTGAAGTTTGAACCGAATATTCAACTAAAATTTATTACTGGCGGAACAATATCATCAAAGTTAGCTAAACAGTTTTTGTCCTTAGTATCAGAATATAATCTACTGGACAAAGTAGAGTGGATACATAGTTGGCTCTACGAGGAAATGGTTGATATTTACAATTCCGTAGCTGCCACTGGCGGCTGTTTACTAATTACTTCAGATGCTGAATCTTTTTGTATGATTGCTTACGAGGCAATGAGATGTATGCTGCCAGTTGTATCAGCTAATCATTATGCAATGGCTGATATTTTTGTAGATGAGAGAAATGGAATGTTGTTTGCTCCTGGCAATTTGGATGAAGCTGTTAATAAGGCTAACAAAATTATTAATAATTCTTCTCTTTATAAGTCTATTCAAAAGAATGGTTGGGAAACTGCTGAAAAACTCGACCCAGAGAAGATTACTCAAGAATATTTAAAAAATGTATCCAGTTTAGGCGATTTTCAGAAAATATAGTACCATGACAAGAGTTAGATTCTTACAAAAAAAAGAATCACTTTGCTTAAGATGGTACATTATTTGTCAGAAATTACCTAAAGTCAGTAAAGCGACAAATAACTGAACAATTGAAATTTTAGTCTACATCATTCTGGTCACAATCAGTGATCGCCATAATTGTGCTAGATCACTTATACAGCTACTTTTGAAACGGCTTTCTTCTTTGAGATTCTCTCCAATTCTCTTTTTAGTCCTGGATTGTTAGCGTCAATTTTTATTGCCTGTTCAAGGTGGTTCATTGCCTGCTTTAAATCACCATTTATTCTGTGCGCATTATTCTGTGCGCACGACTAAGTGCAATGTAGAATAAGATGTCTGCTGGGAATATAGCAACAGCATTCTTCTGGAAATTAATGGCATTTTCTAAATCATTCAATTTTTCATAAACTAATCCGAGTAGTTTAATAGAGAAATATGGTTTAATCCTTTATTAATTCTTTTCAGAGCTGTATTGAAGTTTAGAGCCATGATTTTATTCTTCCTCAATTGTAATAATGAGAGAATTTTCTAATATTAAGGTTGCTCAATTAGTCTTAACCATATAACCATCATTATACTTTATCCACCTCTGGAGAATTTCTTCAAATTCCCTGTTTTCTATAGAGTTGATAGCGCTTAACTCAATAGTATGAGTTCGGTGATAGCCCTCGCGAGCTATGTTTGGCGCAGAATAACTAACACTATGATGTGTTAAATCATAAGCAGTGCCATAACCTAAATCATATAGACTAAGCATTTTCTTAAGAGTCTTAATTGCTTTACGATATAGTCTTTCAAAATCAGGATTACGAGTCAATTTAAACCCATCATAAATACCTAAAATTGCAAACATAAAGCCATTTAAAACATAACTTGCTGGTGTTGTCGGATATTCTTCATAGAAGTAGTATGAATCTTGATATAGTCTTAGGACACCTCCTTTGTCAACTGGTGTTAAAAAAGGTATGATTGCCAGATTGACTGCTTCCATAATTCGCTCTTCTTCAGTAATAGAAAACATTCTTGCCAAGAAAGAAATAGCATATCCCTGGGCTAAAGCCGAACTCCAACCTGCCTTAAGAATTTCTGTTCTCCCGATAAAGAAGTGATAATCAAAAGGTGCTTGCCAAGCTCCAGTCTTCTGATTTTGATTAGAAAGAAACCATTGAAGAATATATTTTGCTTTATCAAGATATGCATTATCTTTGAAAATTAGATATTTTGTAAAACACTCCAAACCATATATTCCAATTGTTATAGGATAAGGATGTGGACCACCAAATTTTTTATAGGTATTTACCGGTATTTGTTTATCTTCATCAAAAGAGACAACTTTATTATTGAGAATATTCATTTTTACAAAGTTAAGATATTCTTTGTTCCATAAGTATTCTGAAACAAGAGGAAGTGTATTATCCATATTTTTATATTGCTCCGTCTTCTTAATCTTTGATTCTTCTGTTGTCACAAATTCCCACATACTTATCATCCAGAATAATTGCTTTATCGCTTTTACTATAAAAAGACAATCTGTAATCTTTTCCAATACTTTTTTCTTTACTTAACCCTTTTTGTTGTTGTGCTTTTAAATGAGGTGCTTTATTTCCAACAATAGGATGATGCTCGACATTTCCATAATTTTCTAATCCAAGTTCACACGCTATCTTGCAATTTTCAAATATAGGGGTAATAAATTTGTCTAAATTTTGAACATAATTTTCATAGCTAATATGATGAATTAAAAGATCTGAATTATACTCCTGAAAATATTCAATACTGTCATAGTGTTTATTGATTTGCTCTATTTTCTCCTGAATAAAAGTTGCAATTTTATCCCAATATTTTTTTTTTATATTCGTTAATATCAGATAATTGCCTGATTTTAATATCTTTCACAAAGTAGTGATTATACAATAAAGATGTAATATGCCGAATAGGATGCTTTGACAAGCTTATAAATACAAAATTTTTTTTGTCGCATTGAGCAAGTTGTCTTTCAAAGTAAGAGATAGTCTTACTCGCATCGCAAATAATCGGCTTTCCAACTATTGTTGCTACCTTGGTGTAAAAATCATTAGGGCGATCAAAAACACTGTAAACTTCTTCGAGGTGATAAGTAGCTGGCTGCCTGACACATCTATGTCAATCCTATATTTTTCGTAGAAATTGAATTTTGTCAGTACGCTATCTCAATGCTCGGAGGCGATCGCTTTATCAAAAAATACCTTGTTACTCAAAAAACTATAATCCTTACAATAAGGGGGTTTGAGGTACTTGTGTCAGGCAGCCAGGATAAGTAGTCCAAACAGGACATTTTTCACCGTGAATAGAGCATTTTCCTTTATGTCTTGGGTTTAACTTATAAAGATCTGCTGCATTATAGATTTGAGAATGGGAGCCAAGAATATAACTCAGCAATGTAGAGCCACAATATGGAAGCCCCAGAATACCAATGATTTTTGGCTGTAAAACTCTAGTATCTTGCATAACTCTCATACTCCTATCAAAAGATAACGTTCAATTCAAAACAGTAAACACCCCTACCGTATCCAACCAAACCTTTTCCTTTACAAGATTAGACTTAATCCTCTTAAACGCCCGATGATTAACCAGCATTACCACAATATCAGATTCCTTTAATCCCTTCTCCAAATCAACAAGATGAATATTGCCTAATTCTTGTAAAGAGCTTGGTAAATCCTCAACATGAGGTTCTACCACCAACAAATTATTAACAACATTCTCCGAAACCAATCTCTTTACGACTTCGATCGCAGGACTTTCTCGCAAGTCATCAATATTAGGCTTATAACTTAACCCCAGACAGCAAACTTTAGGTTCTTTAAACCTAGCACTCATTTTCTTAATCTTAGCTATCACATAACTAGGCTTGCTATCATTTATCTCCCTAGCTGTCCGAATTAAACGAGCATCCTCTGGTGCAGAACTGACAATAAACCAAGGATCGATCGCAATACAATGACCGCCCACGCCAGGACCTGGCTGGAGAATATTTACCCTGGGATGATAATTAGCCATTTTGATCATTTCCCAGACATCAGTATTAAGCTTGTCACAAATAATTGATAATTCATTGGCAAAAGCAATATTCACATCTCGAAAGGCATTCTCAGCTAACTTAGAAAGTTCTGCTGTCCGTGCTTCGGTACAGACAATTTCTCCCGTAACAAACTTTTCATATAATTCAGCAGCCTTCTCCGCCGATGCAGGATTGATTCCACCAATAATTCGGTCATTAGTGACTAATTCTTTCAAAGTTTGACCGGGTAACACTCTCTCAGGACAGTGAGCGATGTAAACAGAAGCTCCCACATCTAAATCAGGACGTAATTCCTGAAGCCACTCAGCAATCTTTTCGGTAGTTCCCACTGGACTAGTAGACTCTAAAATAATCAAATCTCCTTCAGACACATGGGGAGCGATCGCTTTGGTTGCAGACTCAATATAAGAAATATCAGGAATATGTCCATCCCTAAAAGGGGTGGGCACTGCCAGGATAAAGACATCTGCCACACCAGGTTCTAGACTGGCTGTCAAATTACCACTATTAATAGCTGCTCTTACCAACACGTCTAAATCTGGTTCGCTAATATGTGGTTTTCCTTGGTTGATTATCTCTACTACTGTTGGATTAACATCCACACCTCGAACTTTGAGTCCGCGATTAGCCAACAAACTAGCAGTAGGCAATCCTACATAACCTAATCCAACTACGCATATTTTTTCCATTAAAGTTCTCCGCCTGCCAAAGTTTTATAGAGTTGTAAATATGTTTCGGAAACACGATCCCATGAACGATGAATTTCTACCCAATCTCGTCCAGCTTTCCCCAGCTTTTCTTTTTTTTCTGGGTCAGAGTAAAGACTCATTAGTGTCTGTTGTAGACTGTTAATATCATCTGCTTGGCAAATAAGTCCATTTTTTCCGTCTTCAACTATTTCCTGGAGTGCAGGTAAATTAGATACGATCACGGGCTTTTTCATTGCCATAATTTCCAATGGCTTGAGAGGAGGAACCAATCTACAAACTTCATAAGATTTTCGTGGTAATGGACACACATCAAAAATCGAGTAATAGCGATTAACTTCTTCAAAAGAAACACGACCAGTAAAAATTATCTGCTCTGAGGCTGAAGTTGATTTGGCAATTGGTTTCAATTCCTCTAATTCTGGCCCATCTCCAACTATGACTAAACTAATCTTGATCCCTAGATCTATTAAATTGGCTATGGCTTTAATTAACAAATCTAGACCTTCGTAGATCGTGACACTGCCTAAAAATCCCACCACGAATCTACCTTCAACTCCCAATTCTCGTTTTAAGTTGCGATCGCAGGGTAAAGGTTGAAATTTATCTAAATTGACAGAATTAGGAACAACAATTACCTTCTCTGGCTCGATCCCCCAGCTAACAATCTCCTCGCGTAATGCCTCACCAAGAGTGACTACAGCATCAGCAGCATTAACTGCTTTGAATTCCATCTCTTTGTCTAGATCATAAGCATCACCGTTTTCATAACTGGGGTCTTTAGCGGCTCTAGTTAAATACCACAACCCCCTGACCTCATAAATCGAGGCAATTCCGATTTTATGAGCTGCTAGGGCAGAGGCTAAACCGTTAACATGATTAGATGAACTATGAATGATAGATGCTTTATGGTTTTTGGCTAGTTTAATTAGTTCATTTCCGTAGGCTTCGATATATTCTGGATATTTACTGGAACTAATTGGTTTATCAGTCTCACCTGGAGTTAAACAACGAACATATTTGATATTGTCAATTTCATCCTGTTTTACCTTGGGCTTTTCCTGATAATTTTTTTCACACCAAGGATAGCCCAAACGAGTAGCAGCTACTATATCAATTCCATGATTCACAAGAGCGGTTATTATACTGTGGGAACGAGTACAATAACCAGTATGGCTGTAAGGGAAAGAACTGTGTAGAGCAAACAGTACTCGATTATTAAATCCAGTTGCAAAAGTGGTTGAGTGGGAGGAGTGCGACTGCACTCTCAAAGCGCGATGATACATTTCTATCACCGCCTCTAAGTTATTCTGCTCTGTTAGAGAATTCTCCTTGATTTCTAATGCCCGACGGTAACTGGCGATCGCTTCAGATACCCTACCCAGTTGTTCTAAAACTGCCCCCGACTTTTGATGGCATTCAAAGTCATTGGGATTTATTTTTATAGCACTTGAGTAATAGATAGACGCTCGCTCTAATTTACCTTGTTTCGCTAAAATATTCCCCAAGTTAAAGTTGACTTCAAAATCATCAGGTTTAATCTTGAGCGCCATTTTATAAAAAACGATCGCATTGTCAATCAGCCCGTGTTTTACTAAAGCATTGGCCAACTTAGAATAGAGCTTAGGGTCATTGGGCGTAGCCTCCAATAACTGATAATAATTTTTTACTTCGCTATTATCCCTTTCTATCTTTGACAGTTCAGATGATTTTGTTTTTGTTAGGCTGTCCTGGTATTGCTTATCCTGAGATTGTTTCTTCGTCCCTAGATTGTTGCACTTGTTGCTATTGTTTCGAGACTGTAAATCTTGTTCTATAGTCTTTAAAATATCATTGATTCCCAACAAGTTTGGTTGAATTTCTAGAGCATTACGATAACACTCTACTGCTTCACCCTTACGACCTAATTGGAGCAAAACTTCACCTAAGTTGACATGATACCAAGAGAAATTAGGATACTGCTCTATTGCCTGGCGATAAAGTGCTACTACACCTTCAAGATTACCTTCCGAACAAAGCTGCTGAGCTTCTAAAAAAGTTGACATCACTTGCAATATTTAGGACTAGTAAATTCATCGCTCGATTAATCATGACTGCTAGCATAACCTCTGAAAAGAAAAGTGTCATCAGACAAGTGCCATCTAGATTACATAGCGGAGCAATAAATCAAGAATTTTGTGGCTATTGTCATCAAAAGTATCAGGCATGAAAGAGCTTGGCATAAATGCCAAACATAAGTTAATTTTTGGGGGTTATAACCGATACTGATTGTTGAATTTTGAGAACAGGCTATGAATGTACTGATAATTGCGGGGATGCAACGTTCTGGAACGGCTTTAACTGCTAATTTGCTAGGCAATAGAGATTTTTCAATTCCCCAAAAAGTAACAAACACCTATCAATCAGATTTACAGCAGTTTCATCGGGAAGTTTTTCGTTCCCAAGGGATAAACGAAAATGGTTGGACTACAAAGGATGAGATCGAGCTGAAAGAACAACACGTAGCTAAAGCCAAAGCTATTATTGCCAAGTGCGATCACGTT
>JASJDX010000238.1 GCA_030064975.1 Pleurocapsa sp. MO_192.B19 | reverse complement strand
ATTAATTAAATACATACTTGCTCTCAAGACTTGATTAATTATTTTTGATGCGACTAGATACTCTCAATATACATAATTTTTTTGACTTAAATTCAATTATCAAGTTATGTTAACTTTTTGACTTGATTTTGGTACTGCACGGGGTAGTACAGAATCGCTCTGGGTACTGCACGGGGTATTACCCAGACCAAACTACAAGTATAATTCTAAAACGGAATTTACTGTAATTAAAAATTTTAGTATTGCACGGTGCAGTACAGAATCGCTCTGAGTACTGCACGGGGGAGTACAGATGATGATTTTTGAGCAATTATTAAATTTCTCTTTTTTTGTAGTACGTAGATCCCTAGCAATATCAAATGGGACTTTTTTTTGCTGCTTGATATTTTTAATTGAAATCAGTAGATTTTGAATTGTTGATGCAGAACCGAAAAAAGATTGAGCGGCATTATCTATCAAAGACTACAGCTAAACTTCATAATTATTTTCTGATGAAAACAGATACAGAAGCCAAAGATCTTCTAAGACTTCTAGTTCCCACAGAAGTTAAAGAAACCTTGAAGAAAATTGCCAACAGCAAAAATACATCTCTCAACAATATTGGCAATCTTATGTTGAACCAACAGTTAAATCGAAAACCAGATTTAATGATGGGACTTGAATTGGCAATCAATCAAATCAACGTTAACCAAGAATTACTCCCACAATATCGCCAACTTATTTCTTCTTACACTTTGTTGAAATTAGAATCTGAAGTTGCTCTATTGAAATTTCGCTCGACCCTGAATTCAGATTCCTTCTTTGAGAAGGGCGACCGTTTTATGAGGGAAGCAAAAAATCTTGTTCACTACTTAGATCGACAACACAGGACTCGTTCATTTTGATTGCCAACGTAAATAGAGCTAAAAGTTTCAGCTCAACCATACGATATGTTTTAGCCGCCAAAAAAAACCTAAAGTTGTCTTCGCTAACTTTATCGAAGCATTAATTGATGACAACATTCCTCAAATAGTCGCCCGATTCAACAGCCAAGCGGCTTTTAACCATCGTGTCAAAAAGCCTGTTTATCATCTGTCGATTTTTCCAGCAATTGATGATTCTTTGTCTGACATTGATTGGTCAACCGTTCCCCGCCTTGCAAAGGAGGAGCGACCCTGGCGGTTGCGGAGCAAGTCTTTTTGACTCGGTTGCCTCACCCAAGGAACGCGCAAGAAATGCGGGGCTTGCGGTTGACCGCCTTCCGCGGTCAGAACTAGCATTTCCATTAATTGATGAATTAAAGCTTAGCAACCATCAAGCGATCACCGTTTTACATCATGATACTTATTTCCCCAACAGCAACAAGCTGAGAAAACATCTGCACATAGTAGTTAATGCGGTGGGAGACAACGCTAAATGTGCCAACTTTCTATTTCTATTACGACTACTATAAAATCGAAAATTTCCGGCGAAATGCCCGAACGAGAACGCAACTTCACCCAATTAGGAATGGAAAATACACAAGACAACACAACAAAAAAAGATCTTCAATTTGCCAAAATAAGTACTCAACAGACTCAGATTCTGCAACACGTCAAGTTAGAAGTATCTATTTCTCCTCAAGAAATTTATGACAAATTTCTCAAATATTTTCAATCAGTTGACAAGTTTTTTGCTCAAACTAATCAATCAGCTTATAAATCAACTTATCAAGTTAAAACTAAGTTATTTGGTCAGATTACTTTGAACTTATCTAAACATAATCAAAATATTTTATTGTCACAAGATAATACTTATATATATTATGCTAACCTACAAAATAATCACTGGCATGAAAAACAAAATCGTTTATCACTTGAGCAGATTAAACAGATTAAAAAGCTACCTCAGACTCAATCAGAAATTGCTAAAGAATATTCAGCAAAATATTTAACAAGATTACTAGCTAGTAAATTACGTGAAGCTCAAACTAGACAAAAAATAATTAAATGGAAATTTAATGATGAAAATCAATCGCCTAGCTTCTATACTTTTAAAGTTTTTCAAGTATCTAAACAAAAGCCGATATCTATATTAGGAACAAATGAAAGTAATTCAAGTATTTTTGAGGCAAAAATTTATAATAATGGAGTAATTGATATTATCAAAAATCTCATTTTTTGGCAATCTATTAATAGTTTAATTGACCAACAGTTAGAAGCAAAAGATAAATTCTTCTGAGAACACATAAGAATTAGTAGAATCCCGAAAATTGACAACACGAAAATTTAAAAAAAATATGATTGACGACACATTAGAACAGCCAAAAAATAGCTGGGATTTGAAAGATTATATCGCCATTGGTATATGTATTTTTGGCTCAGTCTACTTTGTTCTTGGAGAGCCAAGAGTATTGGCAGTATTAGCTTTTTCCAGCTTCACAACTTTGGCAAGCTTGACTCTGCTCAATTTTCTGGGTCATAAACTGCTCCAGAAAAAAATTAAGTGGGCAAAATGGCATTTTTTAGCCCTGGCATTAGGGATTACCCTCTGCTTTACAGGACTTGAACAATCATCTCATGCATTGGTATTTGAAGCATTAGAAGAGGCTATGACCGATGTGTTGACTGCCACAGGTGATTCGATCGATGAGTCGATTATCACAGGTTTATTTACGTTTTTCAGGGTTGTCCTCGTCTTGGCTTTTATTGGTGGAATGATCTTTGCCATCACTCAAGGATTGCAAGGATCGGATTGGAGACCGATCGTCAACGCTATGGGAATTGGTGTTGGCGTAATTCTGGCAATTGAGGTACTTACAAATCTCGTTGTTGGCACATGAATATAAGAGATAAGCAGCAAGACGAATACATTAAAGTGATCGCTGCTCTGGGGGAAACTCCTAAGTTTCTCTCAATTCCCCAAGATCTGATTATTCCTTGGGCAATAATTGCAGGTGGCACGTTTTTCGTTTTTAATGTTTTATTTGGTTTG
Organism: Pleurocapsa sp. MO_192.B19; assembly: GCA_030064975.1. Classification (GTDB taxonomy): domain Bacteria; phylum Cyanobacteriota; class Cyanobacteriia; order Cyanobacteriales; family Xenococcaceae; genus Waterburya. The sequence continues at coordinate 10,348 of JASJDX010000238.1, read as the reverse complement.
AGTCTGGAATGGTTCTTGGCAATATCTATCTGGCTCTGTGGGGCATGGTGGGTATTAACAGGGTCTAAAAGTTATCAATTTACCGATCGGCTTTTTCCTCTTCCTGGCAAAGAATATATCAACATTAATACTCTTTTTGTTGATGCTACCGATGTTGTTCGTTTTAGACGCAAAATGAAGCATAAAACTAGATCGCAAACCAGAAAAACTAGGGGCGGTAAAAAAGAGCGAGTAGTCCCATTTCAAATAGAGTCTGATTTGCATTCAATCATGCAGATTGAGATAGGAGCGGATAATTTTTCGGTTTTGCTAAGATGCGACCATGAAAATAACTGGTCGGCAAGTATTCCCTTCGCTCTAGAAGGTGTTCATCCTGAGTTATATCCCGAAGAAATAAGTGACCAGGTTGAAAGTCTCAGTGAAGCTTTGAAAGACATCCCCATGGGGGAAAGTCTGACAATGATGCTCGGTTGTCGTAGTCACTATCGCCAAAGACAAGAACAACTGCACATCTTTTCAGACTTGAACCAAGCTAATAATAAATTGCCCTTAGTTGATGTACTCTTGGCTTCTGAGGAATTAAGAGTAAAAGATCTTACCCAACTCGGATTCCGCCAGGAGTGGTCGCAGTATGCTTTTGTTACTTGGACGCGTAACAAACAAGCCTTAAGGAAACAAAACGATCTCTTGGGCAGAACCATGAATTGGCTGGGTAATATGATTGATTCAGGCGCAAAAAAACTGACCGATACCGATTCAATGCATCAGCGTAATATATATATTCAGCTAGCTAAAGAAATTTATGAAAATAGTTATTATCCTTGGAAAATAACCCTTGGAACAAAAGCTGGACTCAGTTTTCGTAATTTAAATCCCTCAGAAATTTGGGCAGATTTGCTCTGGTATCGATTTAACCAAGGATCTCCACCACCAGTTCCTCAATTAGTCACGGTTACTCAAAAAAGAAATGATTTTGATTTTCAGGTTATTGTCAACAATCCACATCATCCTAAAGATATTGTCTCCGTTCTAATTGAAGGAGAACAGGGCAGATCTACTTGCCCCCAGCATTATTCTCGTCGTGACTTAGTTGCTGCTAATGGTGAAGTCATTGCCACCATGAGTTTAGAAAAACCACCATCTGGTTGGCCCAATCAAAAAGAGCAGCTGAGATGGATTTGGCAAAAACTCAGCGATACTAACGTTAAAGATACTGAAGTTTGGCTCGAAATTTCTAATGGGGATAAAGAACTGGCGCACGATAATTTAGTCAAGCTTTCTAAGCAAAGCACGGCATCTAATTTTTATGCGGTGCAAGAGGGGGCTGCTATGGATGTGGGAGCTACTTTAAAACAAGAAGAATCACTATTAGCTCAAGAAAGACTCCACCAAGGAGCGCAACCTCTATTCGTGGCATTAACAATGTTGGTCTTTCGGGATCATCCTCAAAATCTGGAGAGAGCTTGTAATCGTCTGTCTAATTCTTTTGGTAATGCTAAGTTAATTAGAGAACGCCAAGTTTGCTGGAAGCTTTGGACGGAGACTTTCCCTTTTAATTCTCAACGCCAATTAAAATCGACAGCTCTATTTACCGAGCGTAGACCTACTTTAGATAGTACTTCGGCAATTGGATTACTACCAATTACCAAGCCCAAAAATTTGAACTCTGACGGCTTAGAGTTAATCCATCGTGAAGGAGGCTATCCACTTCACATTGATTTATTCAAACACAATGAAAGAGCGATTATTACTGGGAAATCAGGCTCAGGAAAAAGCGTACTTTCATTTGGCATTATCAAACAAGCTTTGGCTCAAGGTATACGCGTGGTTGGCATGGATATGTCTAATGCTGGTGAATCCACATTTGAGTTGATTACCAATTTGCTTGGGGATCAAGGTGCCTACATCAACATAATTGAACACAGCTTTAATCTTCTACAACCACCCGATTTACGCAGATTTGAAGCCAAAAAAAGAGCTGACCGACTCAGAATCTGGCAAAACTTTACGCGCAAAGTAATAGTTTCTTTGGCGATGGGCAACATTCAAAATCCTGAATTGCTAGAGCGTGTAGACTCAATTATTTTGCGCCTTTTAGATATCTTTTTCAAAGATGAAGTTATTACCCAGAGGTACAACAAAGCATTCGATCGCGGTTGGAAATCAGTAGAATGGCAAAATATGCCCACATTAGAGGACCTACTCTTCTTTTGCTCTAAAGAAAAACTGGGACTATATGATTTTGGGGGGATTGATGAAAGAGCAATTAATCAAATCAACAACCAAGTTGGTGCTAAATTAATCGACCCCAATATTGGTGATGCGATTGGTAAGCCATCTAATATTTCTCCTGAACCTGTAATGCAATTCTTTGCCTTATCAGGACTGAGCAATGAAAATAATGCTTACATTATGGCTTTGGTGGCGCAAATGGCTTGCCTGAATGCTGCGCTACAACATCCGAAGAGTCTATTCGTGATGGACGAATGTTCTGTATTGCTTGCCAAGAGAGGATTTTCTGAAGTAGTAGGGGAGCGATTTGCTACTGGACGCAAAGAAGGTCAAAGCGTACTGGTTATTGGACAAGATATTGAAGCCATTCTTAATTGCCCCAACAGTAGTCAGATTATGACCAATACGGATATTATGCTGATTGGCAAAACTACTAGCGATTCAGCACAAACATATTCCCAAAAGCTGAAAATTCCCCCCTACATCATTAATAAAAATGCTGCGGAAAATTATCGAGCGAATAGGCAATATTTATATTCTCATTGGTTAGTATCACGAGACAATCGTTTCTGGGATTGTCTTTACTTTCCCAGCATTTTTGAACTGGCAGCTTTAGCCAATAGTTCTGATGAAAAAGCGGCGAGAAATCGAATCCTCCAAAAATATTCTGATACCCCTAAAGATCTTCTGATGGCTACAGGAGAATTTGCCTGTCTTTTTTACAAGGCAAGTATTTCAGGCATTTCAATTACTGACATCTACCAAAAACAAAAAGATGAAAAAACTAATCCCCAAATCGCTGCCTAATCTTCAGTTAGTTCTATTATCCACAGCATCAATTTTGTGTCTAAATAGTATTGTTCCGACCGTAGTATTGGCACAAAATTCTGATTTCAATGAAAATCCCAATCTTGAATTAAATAGTGACGGTATTTTGGATCGCCTTGGAGATCAAGTTATTGATTTTGTTGGCGATAATATTCAAGTGACTGACTTTCTCACCGATATTTTTCAAGACTTTCAAAGCGTTGTTGGCGATATTCAGACTTTTTTGAGTGAGCGTGGCATTGAAGTTACCCTCGGCGATCTTGGTCTGCCCAGTCTTGAAGAGGCTAAAGCAATTTTTACAGAAGATGCAGAGCTTGACAAACTTAGCGATCTTTTTGGCAGTCAAACTGGTAGTACTTTTGACAATCGGGATAAATTGCTAGAGCAGTATTTAAGGGATATCAGTGAAGAATATTCGTCAAACAGTGCTTTGTCCGAAGAAGGCCAAGAAAAAATCACCGAAAAGATTTCAATTGCTAACTCGACTGCTGAAACATCTTTGACTTTGGCTGATGATAGTTCTACTCAAGATGTTTCTCAAAATATCTTGAGAAATATTTCTAATCAATTGTCTTTACAACAGCAGATAGATGCTATGGCAATGTTTGAGATGCAAGAGGATAAAATTGGGAAAAGTCTCTCTCTCCAGATGAACTCGGAGGCTTTAACTGAGATTTCCAAGCAAACTACTCGCTCTCAAAGAGAATCTATAGCTGCCAATAGAGATTATCTGGGTTCTATCTTTGAAATTACCATTCCAGGAAAGAGAGATTAATGTCAACTATTTTTTCTCTAAGTAAAAACATTCAATTGATCGCCCAACAAAATGCCATTGGCAATGAATATGCTCAAGGCATTTTAGAACGGTCGAATACTCTAACTACAAATACAGCCCAAAGCTGGGACAGAATTTGGGATATTACTGTCAATCCAGGCGAACCACTTTGGCAAGCTTTGGTGAATATTGGTGCTTTGATCGCTACTGTTTCGATAATTTATCTGGCTGTTATTGAAGGAGATCGATTAATTAATAATCCTACTTGGCGAAGATTAATTACTATGCTACGGTTTCCTCTGGGTATAGTAGTCTTGCTTGGAGGCAATGGCTTTTTTCTGGCTGGAATCGTTAGATATATTCGTGCAGTTGCCTACTCAATTCTTGTACAAGTCTTAGATTTTACTTTTGCGGGCATTAGCATATCTGATGCACTCCAAAAAATCCAAAATACTTCTGTAGCTAATGCCCGTGCCAGAGAAATATTTGCCGATTGTATTGATAAAACTGGTTTAGCTCTGAATGATTGCCTAACAGATCCAGCTAAAACTCAGCAAGCAACAGACTTATTACAAGCTCTTTCAGGAGCTAACGGTCAAACAGCCCCCTTGAACGGTAATTTACTGACTCAGACTGGAAATTTCTTAGTGGGAAATTTAACGGGAGCTATCGCACTTCCATTTCTGAACATTATTACAGTTTTCTTGATTGGCTTTCAATGGGCTTTTATTAACGGCATTGAAGTGGCTTTACTTCTGACTGGTTTATTTGCCCCAGTCGCTCTAGGTTTTTCCATGATTCCTTCTGCTGGTCCAACTATATTTGCTTGGCTTTCTGGTTATGTAGCACTGTTCTTAATGCAATTGGGATACGTCATTATCGTTGGTCTTACCGCCAATATTTTGGCTTTGACCGAACAAGCTGGTCAGCCCATAAGCTCAACCATTACTGATATTGCTTTTCTGGTGTTTTTATCGATAGTTGCGCCAACTTTGGCTGTAGCAATCGCCAAAGCTGGAGGAGAGGCTTTATTTGATGGTATATCTCGTGCCACAAAAACATCAATACGTATTGCTGCTTCGTTTGCTGGGATTAGAGTTTAGCTTTTTAATACATGAATAATATACGTAAAAAAACACAGCCGCCATCGCCATCTTTTGAGCTAAAAACTAAAAGTGACTTAGTCCATGTCAAGGATACCAACAAAGTAGTTGTAGTTTTTACCCTACTTGCTAGTAGTATAATAATTTCTTCATTAGCTAGCTTAATTTTGGTATTCACCAATCATGCTTTAGCTCAAAAACAGAGAATTTATGTTGAGCAGCCTAATGGCTTAATCGAAGCGGCATCAGAACAGGATGCGGATTATCGCTCTAATGAAGTTATCAAACAGACACTTAGCAATTGGCTTTATCTTACTTGGGAATGGGATGGTCGAATCTCTGGGTCAGAGGAATTAGATCGCGGCGTAAACTTAAAAAATGAACCCAACAATGTCAAAGTTCCCTCAAAAGTTTACGCCGCCTCATATTTAATTGAAGATGGTTTTCGACAGGAATTCCTTAAAGGAATGTCACAGTTAGTTCCTAAGTCTGTATATCAAGGTGATTTAACCAGTAATCTGAACATTTACGATATTAGTGACCCAGTTAGAAACAAGGATAAATACGAGGTTCAAGTAGTTGCTACTCGTATTGACATTTCAACTAGTGGTGAAGAAGCTCAGACAAAATTTAATAAGATTTTTGTCTTTGAGACAATTGAGCCTTACCGCTTGGTCTTAGGAGAATCTGAACCTAGTGCCTTTAGGAAACAACTGAATCAACTGATGAAAAATGGCTTAATCATCACAGAAATTAGAAATATTTAACGTACTCCAAACAGTTAATCAATAGGTTTCCCCAGGAAAATACTATGCCCAACACTCAAACTGAACCTGAAGTCATTGATACAACTTCAGGTTCAACTGAATCTAATAAGATCAATTTATCTCCAGAAGAAGTAAAAAATATAGCCAATCATAGTTCAGTCACAACGGGAGAAATTGAAGAAGAAGAACTTGAACCTAATTTAGAGTCAACTAGTTTATCTGTGGATGACCCCCCCTTTTTTGGCGAGAATAATCCTTTATTTCGGATTTTTGCCGCCTTAGTAATAACTGGAGCTTTAGCTATAGCTGTTTTATTTGTTTGGTCTTTTTGGGGCAAGATTACTGGTGAAAATAATATTGTTTCAGAAAAAACCCAAAAAACCGAAGATCTTAATTCATCGCCCAAAATTAATCCGATCAATAGATATAGAGCTAAACTTGCTCTAATCAACCAAGACGGAGATCTTCAACCAAAACCTGAACCAAAACCTGAACCAAGACCCGAACCAAAACCCGAACCAAGACTCGAACCAAGACCCGAACCAAGATCCCAACCAAGACCTGAAAAGCAGGTAATTGCTAACCCTTTAGATCAATGGGCTACTCTTTCTCAGCTTGGTACAACAACTGGGGATAGCTTAACTGCACAAAATAATCTTCAAGCCCAACAGCAAATAGCAGCATCTCAAATCGACCAAAACAACCCGATTCAAAACGTAGCTAAAGAGTCCTCTACCGATACCGATAAGAATATATCAAACAATCTAGAGCGACAAATCAATAAAGGGCAAGTAGGTCTAGTTGCTAGCGTTTCTATCGGTCAAAATCCCTTGAGTGATGAAACTAAGGTAGAAAGAGAATTTGACAAATTAAGTCCTGGGGCAAGAGATCTTTTATCTGAACCTGATAATTCTTATTTATTAAGTAAGAGAGAACAATTTAAACAGCAAGATCGCGCAATCTCTAGCCAACTCAAATATTTATCTAATTTGGGAACCTCGTTCGGCGCTCAACCTCAGACAGCAAGCCTCGTATCAACGACTAACATCAACCAGGATTCATTACTGCCAAATAACAGTAGTAAATCCCTGAGTAATAGTTTTAGTGCATCTTCAACCAAAAATGTACCCCTTGGTTCTGTCGTAGCTGGAGTAATGTCTACTCCTGTTATTTGGAGCGCAGGAGTAGACCTATCACAAACCAGAGCCACAATTAATCTCTCTGAACCTCTTTTAGCTGAAGATGGTTCAGTTGCTCTATCGGCTAATTCCAGCATCATCGTCGAAGTTAAATCGGTTAATGACAACGGTTTAGTAATTCTCAATGCGATCGCCGTTTCTTATCAAGATAGTCAAGGACGATTGAAGCAGCAACCTCTTCCTCCAGGAGCTTTATTAATTCGAGGGGAGAAAAATCAACCTTTAATCGCCGAAAGTACTCTTGATTCAGGTGGCACACTTTTGGGACAAGATCTCTTAATTGGTGCTTTAGGTGCTGGTGAAAGAGGGTTTGAAGTCTTAAATGAACCAAGCGCGCGTACTGTGGTTTCAGATGATGGATTCTTTCGTAGCACAGAAAATCGTGATGCTTCCTTGATTAATGGAGCAGCAGAAGGGGTTTTTAGCACTGAAAAAGAAAGACTCGATAAACGTGACGACCGAATCATTGATGAAGAATTAGCTCGCACCAAAATTTATCAAGTCAAAGCTGATACTCCCGTTTCAATTTATGTCAATAGTTTTTTGGACATTACACAATAAATTTTTCACACTTACATTATGCGTAAAACTTTAATTACATTACTAATAGGAATAGGTGTTGGTATTTCTCCTATTACTCCTGTCACTGCTCAAACAACAATCATTGATGAGCAAACTGCTTCTTCTAAACCTACTGATATTTCAATAGCCGCAGGTAAAGCTACTGCTATTAGTTTCGAGAATGATGAAGTAATTACTTTCGTGCTATTAAGCGATCAGTCTAAAAACATCTACACCCTTAATGCCCCGATTGAATCTGGCCAAGCTAAATCAATTTTTCTGCGGCAAATTCAGAATTTAACTATTCCTGGTACTACTACTACGGAAAATCCCAATTTGTTTGTTGTGACAACCAACGCCAAAGGAAAACAAATTGAGTATGAATTCATCCTCAATAATAGCGATGAAGATATAGATAGCTATCAAATTGCTATTAAGCCAGCCCAGGCCAAGCCCAAACCCAAAATTGCCCAAACCCCTTTGAACGAAATTCAAACGGATTTAGGGGCAGCTATGCCCGAAGATATTCAACTTGGACTAGAAACTAAATTAAAAAAAGGTTTGCTAAAGCCTAATGATCCCTTAGTTTTTTCTGTTAGCGAATACATCGGCTTGACCATGAATGGAACGAATACCAACAAAGCAATTGAACAAGTAGAAGTTCCAATATCTATTCTGCAAAAACTAGGGAGAATTGGTCTAGAAGAAGACGCTAGAAGACGATTATTGCCTCTTGACCCTCGACCATTAGAACGTGAAATCACCGAAACTTCTCGTGTCCCCCAAAAATCAAAATTACTGAAATAGATGAAACTACCAGTGAGTTTTAGCTTACTTGCTATTGCTCTTGCTACTTACACCTTAAAATTCATAGCCGTTGCTATGGAAACTGAGCTTAAATTATTTCCCGACTTTAATCAAATTTCTTTTTCAGATTTTGGTCGAATCCAAGTTGATGGAGAAATCGGAGATGAATATAATCAGCTTGCTGGATACGATGTATCTCGCCAATTCAGTGCAGGAGATCCCCCCGCTCAATTTCTTAAACTCGGTGACTTAGAAGCCTCTCTTGCACCAATGGACTTTACCTTATCAGAAATTATATGCTTATCTAATGAAGTTACTGATTCGACTGTTATACCGCTATCTGAATTTTCTTTAGCAGGCAAACAAACAATAAAGCAATTGGTTGAGGCTGTACCAGATCTAGGCCTGGAATATGCCTCAGATATTCCTCCAATTGCATCTGTTTTAGAACAATCTGGCTTTGCTGAAAAGGCGAATTTAGACTTACAAACCATCATCGACGATCGAGAGATCGCCGATTTAGAGCTTGATTCAATTGATTTATCGCAATTTTTTGTCGAAGATATTCCTAATTTGGACAAAACCCAGCTTGGCGATTTTGCCGACTATCAAGATAGTTTTATTGATGAAATTCCTGGCTTAGCCGAAGTCCCCTTGGCTGATTATCCTAATCCCATTACTCCTAATGGCACTTTTGTTGCCAGGATTGATTTGGTTTGGGGTGGTGCAGAAAGCGCTCGCCAAAGAACTATTAGTGGTTCTTATATTGATGGGTTTCAAGTTCCTTGTGAAACAAACTGTGAATATCTAGAGTTAGACGACATAGAAAACCTTGGTAGTGCAGTACAACTGCCCTTTGAAGGGAAACAATGGATTGCAGGGCGAGAGCATTTAGTTAACGGTGGTACAGGATGTTTCGCCCTGGGGAAAGAGCCGACTGGGATTCATCCTTTTGGAGACATTTTTAAAGAAGTCCTTTGGAGTACAGATGAATCTACTGATACCGCTAATGTTGTAATTTTTTTCAATATTAAAACTAGCTGTGGTGAATCTCCATATTTCATTGGCCCAGTTCCATTTCCTAATGGAAACGTAAAAATAAATGATTTGATTTTTGTTGGCACCCGAGGATAAACATTATCCATCACTTTGCCAGAGGCAAAAAAGCTAAATATATATATAGGAGACAAAAAATGAGCAAAGCTAAACATCGCCAAAAAGCTGATCTTCTGAACTTAGATCGTAAATTAACGTCCTCGCTGAAAATACCCAAAATAGGAAAAAACTCATTAGTTTTAAGTCTTTTAGATGAAGAGCAAAAAATCACCGTAGATCAACTTCTCAAAAAAGAAACGGATTATTACCAACTCGAAACCTTAAACGAGATCTTTTTTGATAATCTAGGCAGAGGAATTTTTTCTTGGACTGTTCAAAGTCAACCTGCCTATGTCCCTCAGGGTAATCTTCGTCCAACCCAAACAAAAGCGATTGCTTTAGTCAACATTTATAATCCCGAAACCGAATTCTGCTTGCACACCAAAATCTACCCTGATGATGCCAAATTAGGCACAATTAAAATACATCTTAAAGATACTTTTACTGGTTTAAAATCACTTTTGAGCGGTTAATTAATGTACCAAGTTTAGGCTATGGAAGCTGAACGTCTCTTTTGGACAAAAAAGTTCAACAATAATTAACTCAATGCTATCTAAAAAAAAGCAATACTCCTCATTAGATGAGCCAGTCTTACTAATTAATAGAAAAACATTATCAAATATAGATTCAATGCTGCTAGGTTTCGGAATATTTATTTTGTTATCTGTTTCTTTGAATTTGTTTGGGCTATTTCATCATATTCATTGACGTATTTCCCCATTTCCCTAACCCCTTCGCTTTCGGTCAAATTTGCCCCCTGGTCGGGGTGAGCGAAATTTACGGGGGCAAAAAAAATTCACATTTTAAAGTAATGAGTTTGAGCCTTATTTACTCATTACTTATTACTCATTACTTATTACTCATTACTCATTACTTCTTCGCGTCTCTATTATTTAACTCCCACACCTTTTTTCGTTCACC
>JASJDX010000237.1 GCA_030064975.1 Pleurocapsa sp. MO_192.B19 | reverse complement strand
AAGCGTAATTTATCTAAGAATCAAAAACCATTTTCTCAAGATAAATCTACTGAGGTTATGGAACTGCAAACACTTACTATCAAACAATTAGATGCGATCGCCGATGCATCTGTTTCAGGAGTCAAGATGAACTATAAAGAAAGAATAATTAGGCTCCCCAAATCAAAAGACCTCCCTTCTTTGATGCCTTCTCGACTAAGAGAGGTATCCAACTTTGTTTTTTTCTACCACTGGTGCCGAAGATGAGATACCAACTCCTGCTACAACACCTACTTCTTACTCTGTTTTTATTAATGCAACTTAAATCTCCTTGCTGTCAGCCTGTTCGTAAGACTAAAAATACTAGAGTTTCGGTCTTTCCTTCGGGTGTAATTCAAAGTGATGGTATCAGGCGATTGCGCTCCGCGCACCAGCAAAGTTGATCGTAGAGAAATGAGTCTGCCAATAAGCATCCCAATTTTCATTATCTCTCAATACTGAGGTGCAATTGTTTTGTGTTTAAAAGAACTAGCTTGAAAATAGAATCTAAAACAACGTAAATTCGTTACTTCTTCTATTTTCATCCCTGGGTTGTGAACGGCACGCTCATGGCATCTCTTGCATAAGTCCGATAAACCTCGGTTGAGTTTGGGGAAAAGGTTAAAGGTTAAAGGTTAAAGGGTAAGGAAATGAAAATTGATCCTTTCCCCCTTCCCCTTTTCCCCTGACCCTGACTTCTGCAAGAAGTCTAAAGAGTTAATCTAAACTCATATTTATTGATAAATAAACCAATAGACCTAGCTTGAAAATAGCTTCGCCTGAATTAGTCTAAAAATAACTGAATTTAAGCCAAAAAATATTTCTTATACTCCTGAATTTAACTAAATAATTCAATAAAACAATCAAACATAATGATTATAGAAAGCAACAAACAAGCTTTCTTAAATAAGAAATTACATCCTAATTAAGGAGAAAAAAATGAAAGACAATCAACACGAACAACTGTTCACTGAATTAACTCCTGAACAAGCAGGCGTTATAGAAGGTGGTCAATCAGATATACAGAATACGTATAATCGCCCTGTCACTTTTCACTATCAAGAGGGGGAGGAATGGCTGCGTGCCACTTTGCCTCCTGGGGAGATAGCAACATTTGGGATTGAAGGTCAAGACTTGAACGTTACCTATGATGCCAGGGTTGGTTTCGGATACGACGAGAAAGAGATGACCCTATTAGATGGAGAAAACTATGCCTTTGAAAGCCCACGTCCTAGGTACATAGCTCTCAATCAAAAAATGTTCTTCGGTAATTTAGTCCCCGGCGGAGACGGCGGGACGGTTCCTTTAGGCTGAGTTTAGATTCGCAGCAATAGCCGAGTGCTCAGAAAACTGAGCTGACAGGCTAAGCTGAAAAGCTGAACACCCTATCAGAGTCGGGGCGAAAGCCTCGACTCCTCGTTACTCTCCTACCATTATTCCCAATATAAAAAGCGATCGCAACGTCAATTTTCTGTTCTAAACTCTTTTCAAGACAATTATTTCTACATCAGTTAATTGTTTAGTAATTTGCTGAAATATAACTTATTCAGCAAGTTTTAATGCTTGAATCAATCAAATTTCATTGCATTTTTAACTTACTTAAAATCACATTGTCAATCTGAATTAAGCCAAAAGTAAAAAATTTTATACTTCTGAATTTAACTAAATAATTCAATTTCTCTTTATTATTCTATGAATATTTTAAAGATAAAAAGCGATCGCATTGTCATCTTTTTTGTTCTAAACTTATTTAAAGATAATTACAAACAACTAGGACTTAAGACAAAAGTCGTTAACAGCGAACTTTTTGTACCTATTTCAGACCATCAATCTAGTCAACTAGTAGGAGGTCAGTTTTCAATCGTACTCGAAGAAGTTGGTGAGATTCCTGAACTCGTTACCGATCCCCTAGCTCTCACTCTAGATACGGAAACAACAGCAATTCGTATCGAGAATGCAACCGAGTTTGACTTGTCTTATGGCTTTAACTACGGGAAGTTTGAGGATGTTGTACTCGAAGCACGACAGACCGAAACCCACTTTGGTAATACATCTTTAGCATCAGCAGGTTGGGATAAAGACCTTCGCCAACCTCATATACAACTAGATATGGCATTGCTGAAGCCTGGGCATTTATACAAATTCAAACAGATGTAATACTTAAACATAATAGCAAGAGAAAGAAACAAATAAAGCTTTCTTTCAGAAGTAATCACACTCAAAAAGGAAAGAAATGAAAGATAATTACGAACAACTTTTTCCAGATTCTGTGACTTTGGTTTGTCTCATATCACGAAAATAAAGTCTTCATTCACAGCAATGAGCAATAGGTTCTCTACAGGTACGCTACGGGAAGAGCAATTAAACAATATTTTGTGGTCAAAGAATCTTGGGGAAAATCACAAGATTCTTTGACCTAAATTGACCTGAATTTATCTGAATTAAGTGAACTTAACTGAATTTGTTAGAGTCCTCAATTTAACTCAACTATTTAATTTATCCATCAAACACAATGACAAGAGAAAGTAAAAAACAAGCTTTCTTAAACAACAAATCAAAAGCTAGCCCAGGTTAAATTCTTCGACTACTCGTTTACCATAAATATTCATTATCAACATGAAATACCCAATTGTCCTGCAACATAGTGAAGAAGACTGTGGTGCTGCTTGTATTGCCACGATTGCCAAGCACTACGGACGCACCTTTGCCATCAGTCGCATTCGCGAAGCAGTAGGCACAGGCGCGCGAGGCACAACCTTATTAGGTATGAGTCGCGGCGCAGAAGCCTTTGGGTTCAATGCCCGGCAAGTCAAAGCCACTGCTCAAATTATAGATCGCCTGGACGAAGCTCCTCTACCCGCTATTATTCATTGGAAGGGCTATCATTGGGTCGTTTTATATGGCAAAAAAGGTAAAAAATATATTATTGCCGATCCTGGTGTGGGGGTCCGCTACCTAACTCGCCAAGAATTAATTGCAGGGTGGGGTAATGGTATCATGCTGCTTCTTACTCCAGATGACAGCCGTTTTTACGAACAAGAAAATGACAAATTAGGTGGTTTTGATCGTTATCTCAAACGAGTTTGGCCTTACCGCCATATTCTGATTTTAGCTATTGTCATCAATTTTGTAGTGGGGCTACTTTCTTTGGCTTCTCCTTTGATGATGCAACTGCTCACCGATGATGTCTTGGTCAGAGGCGATACTCAACTGTTAACTACAGTCGCCATTGGGGTCATCTTTATGAACCTGTTTAGAAGTATTGTCGGCTTAGTGCAATCCCATTTAGTCGGTCATTTTGGTCAAAAATTACAACTAGGACTGATCTTTGAGTACGGACGCAAGCTAATGCACTTGCCTCTATCTTATTTTGAAGGTCGTCGTAGTGGAGAAGTAGTTAGTAGGATTGCTGATGTTAATGCGATCAATGTCTTAATTTCCCAAATAGTTTTGGGCTTACCCAGTCAATTCTTTATTGCCATCATCTCATTGTGCTTGATGATTGCCTATAGTTGGGAACTCACTGTAGCTTCAATTGTGGCTTTTGTAGTCATTACTCTAATTAATTTCCTGTTTCTTCCCGCTTTAAGGCGAAAAACTCGCAACCTAATTGTTTTAGGCACAGAAAACCAAGGTTTCTTAGTAGAAACTTTTCGTGGTGTGCAGATACTTAAAACTACTCAAGCTACTTCTCAAGCTTGGCAAGAATATCAAGGCAACTATGGTCATCTGGCTAATCTCGGTTGGAGCAAGATGAAGCTTGGACTCTATAGCGGTACGGCTACTGGTATTTTATCTACTTTTATTTCTATCGGCGTAATGTGGCTGGGTAGCTATCTGGTGATTGGTGGCAAATTATCTATCGGTCAGTTAATGGCCTATAACGGCATGAGCGGAAATTTTCTCGGTTTTTTGGGGGCAGTAATTGGCTTAGTTGATGAGTTTATTACTGCCCAGATAGTCATCCAACGCTTAACTGAAGTAATCGATGCTACTCCAGAGGACGAAAATGATTTCCAAAAACCTTGGGCAGAAATTCCTGGAGATGCTGATATTACCTGTAAACAGCTTAATTTTCATCATGCTGGCAGGGTCGATCTCCTGGAGGATTTTTCCGTCAAAATTCCTGGTGGTAAAGTGATCGCTTTGATTGGAGAATCTGGTTGTGGTAAAAGCACCCTTGCCAAACTAATTGCTGGTTTGTATTCCTCTCAATCGGGCAATATCCGTTACGACTCATACAATCAGCAAGATATATCTTTAGAATGTTTGCGTCAGCAAGTGGTATTAGTCCCTCAAGAAGCTCATTTTTGGAGTCGCTCAATTATTGAAAATTTCCGCTTTAGTTATCCTAACGTCAGCTTCGATCAAATTGTCAAAGCTTGCCAAATAGCTGGTGCTGATGAATTTATCAGCGAACTTCCAGATAAATATCAAACAGTTTTAGGAGAATTTGGAGCTAACCTCTCAGGGGGTCAAAAGCAAAGATTAGCGATCGCCAGAGCCATAGTTACCGATCCTCCAGTGTTAATTTTAGATGAATCTACAGGCGCACTCGATCCAGTAAGTGAAGCTAGAGTTTTAGAGCAATTACTCTTCCATCGCCAAGGCAAAACCACAATTATGATCAGTCATCGTCCTAAGGTGATTCGGCGTGCTGATTGGATTTTGATGTTAGAAAAAGGAAAATTAAAAATCCAAGGCACGGTCCAAGATTTAGCCGCTCAAGCTGGAGATCACCTTGACTTTCTCGATGATTTTATCCCTTCTGCGAAAAATTTAGCTTTATTATCTTTAGGCGATCGCATTTCTAGTAATGGTCATTCTCCTCATTAAGTAGTGGTGCCAACTAAATTACCTAGTTGAAAGGGACAAAAGGCAATAGAGAAAAATCATAACTCCGTAGCTTGCTTCACTCTAACGAGAAGCCGCTCTTCGAGCGTCTACGCGTAGCGAGTATTCCGTTCGCGGTTGCGGAGCAAGTCGTTAGACTCAGCGTGCCCGTAGGGCATACTCCTAACTCCGAACTCATTATATCTAAAGCTTAAATCTGGAAATTATTATGACTAATTCACAAACAACTTATATTCTTCCTCCCATTAGAGAAAACGAATTCCTGCCTTC
This sequence comes from Pleurocapsa sp. MO_192.B19, assembly GCA_030064975.1. Classification (GTDB taxonomy): domain Bacteria; phylum Cyanobacteriota; class Cyanobacteriia; order Cyanobacteriales; family Xenococcaceae; genus Waterburya. The sequence continues at coordinate 8,178 of JASJDX010000237.1, read as the reverse complement.
TATAGATCGCTGGATTAAATTTGGTGGTATATTGATCGCTGCTACTTTAGGACTGGCTATTCCTCTTGCCTCGAAAGCGAAGTATAAAGAAACTGTCAAAGCTCAAGCCAGCCTGCGTCCTGCGGGAGAATTAGCGATCATTCAGGCTGCTACTGAAGGACAAATTCTTAATATTGCTGTCAAAGAGAATCAAGCAGTTAAACAGGGAGATATTATCGCTACGATTGATGATTCCCGTCTGCAAACGCAAAAAAATCAACTGGAAACCAATATTGAGCAGGCGCAACAGCAATTAGTTCAAATCAAGGCTCAGATAAGTACCCTCGATCGCCAAATTGAATCAGAAACCGATCGCATTAACCGCGCTATTGCTTCTGCTGAAGCCGAATTAGAACGTCGCCGTCGAGAATATCGCGATAAACAACTTACTACTGATGCAGAAGTACGAGAAGCTGAGGCAAATGTAAGAGTTGCCCAAAAGGATTTACAAAGAGCCAAGGCAGAAATAAACTCCTCTCAAGCTAACTTAAAATCTGTTGAAGCTTCTTATTTAGCAGCTCATTCCAAACACAAACGCTATCAAAGTGTTGCCGCTCAAGGAGCTTTATCCCTAGATCACTTGGAGGAGGCTAAATTGGCTGTTGAACAGCAACAGCAAGCCGTCGTCTCACAGCAAGCCACCGTCGCTATGCAAAGAGAAACAGTTGCTCAACTACAGGAAGCAGTCGCTGCTGCTAAGGCTAGATTAGAACGAGCGAAAACCTATCTCAATCCCAGTCAAGCCGAAATTGCGATCGCCGAAGCTAATATTGCCCAAGAACAAGCTAGTGGTCGTTCAACTTTGGCTACTTTAGATAAAGAACAACAAGCTCTACTTCAGCAGCAGTTGGAAATCGACAAACAGCTTAAACGCGATCGCCACGAACTGCGACAGGTGAAAATCAACCTCAATCAAACTAAAATTACTGCTCCAGTAGAGGGAAATATTACGGGTCTTGCTTTACGTAATTCTAGCCAAACAGTTAGACCTGGAGAGCAAGTAGCCCAAATCGTGCCGAGCAATGCAGCTTTAGAAGTTAAAACTAAAGTTTCACCCAAGGACATTAGTAAGTTAGAGGTGGGTCAAGATGTCCAAATAAGAGTATCAGCTTGTCCCTATCCTGATTACGGCACTCTTAAAGGTCAAGTAAAAGCTATCTCGTCCGATACCATTACGCCTCAAGCTCAAGGCAATTCTGCCAACAACTTAGTTCCTCAACAGGGGAATAATCTGGGTGCTTTTTATGAAGTAACTATTGAGCCTAAAAGTTTAACTTTGGGGAAAGGTAATAATTTATGTTCGATTCAATTGGGTATGGAGGGCAGAGCAGATATTATTACCAGAGAAGAAACCGCACTACAATTTTTATTAAGGAAATCAAGACTGATGGTAGATTTATAACCAGCAAAAAATAATTGATTTCTCTACTTCTTCCCGATTTGTTCTTAAGTTGAAATAAAAAATATTCTCTTGAGGTAAAACTGATGAATTCCTCAACAATCAACCATAATCTTTAGCAATATAGTAATAAAGGTCAACTATTATCACTTTACAACAAGCATAATTAAAGCTAATTAAAGTTGTTTTTCTCTTGATTTGGTGTTCATGGCCGCTTCTAAATGGGGCGGTATTTTTTTTGCCTTAAAATCGAATTTTATTAATGTCTTGATTTTTTAGTATGTAAAAAATATTTTACCTGAATTAACCTAAATCAAGCCCAAAAAATTAATTTTAATACTCCTGAATTCAACTCAACAAATAAAAAAAGTAATTAAACATAATGACTATAGAAAGCAAAAAACAAGCTTTCTCAAACAAACACAAAACACACTCTATTAAACATAAAGGAGAAAATTATGTCTCAACAAGATATTATTCGTGCTTGGAAGGATGAAAAGTTTCGCAATAGTTTAAGCGAAGATCAGCGTTCTCAACTACCTGAAAACCCCGCAGGTATTTTAGACATGTCTGATGAATCTCTCGAAACTATTTTCGGCGGAGCTGTAAAGACTGGAGCTGGAACAGGGGGGAACTGCTGCACAGGCGATCCAGACCCAACTCACACTGGAAATGGAACAGGGGGGAACTGCTGTGATTGAGGGAAATTTTGTCTGATTGTTAATAAACAGTTAGGCTGATTTCCTAAGCAGTAATTGAAAAGCATTTTTCGATTACTGCTAACCCTCCCCAAACACACATTATTGACTTGAAATTAGTTGTAGGAGTTAAATATCGTCAATCAAGAATACTTTCAAGCTTCTAATTGGTATCGTTCTGTTGATTTTTTGATGTACTGCTTGATTGGCAGTCTTGAGAGCTTCATCCAAGTCGAATTTTATTGCACTCTTAACTTCTACAAAAGCACAAAATCCTTTGACCTGAATTTACCTGAATTAAACCTAAAAAATTAATTTTAATACTACTGAATTTAACTCAACAATTAAACAAAATAATCAAACATAATAACCAGAGAAAACAACAAACAAGCTTTCTCAAACAACAACAAATCACACTCTATTAAACACAAAGGAGAAAATTATGTCTCAACAAGATATCATTCGCGCTTGGAAGGATAAAGAGTTTCGCAATAGCCTAAACGAAGAGCAACGTTCTCAACTACCTGAAAATCCCGCAGGTATTTTAGACATGTCTGATGAATCTCTCGAAACTATTTTCGGCGGTGCAAGGACTGGAGCTGGGACAGGGGGGAACTGCTGCACAATAGGTGACCCACCAGACCCAATTCACAGTGGAGATGGAACAATGAGACACTGCTGCATATGCAAGTGAGGGAAATTTTGTTTGATTGTTAATAAGCATTTAGGCTGATTTCCTAAGCAGTAATTGAAAAGCATTTTTCGATTACTGCTAACCCTCCCCAAACACATATTATTGACTTGAAATTAATTGTAGGAGTTAAATATCGTGAATCAAGAATACTTCCAAGCTTCTAATTGGTATCGTGCCGTCACTTTAACGGAAAGAATTATCTCTCAAAACACAGAACAAAGCCAGAAATCAGTCAATAAAGATTTAGCGCAGCATCGGCTGAATTGCTGGCAAAATCAGACTCCCTTTAATACTGATTCTTACTTTGCCGAACGTTTAGAGTTAGATGATATTTCCCAAGAGCAATTTTTTTCTCTTTTAGGAGAATCTATTGATGCAGTCAAAGAACGTTTTCCTAAAGCTCCAAGCTGGTTGATACAGTTAAACCAGGCATTTTCAGATGCTGTTAATCGCGATGATCGATTTCAGCTTCCAAAGTCAAGAAAAAATCCAGGGATAGAGAAGTTTTTATATTCGATCGAACCACTGATTAATCAAGGTTGTCGTCGTTTGTCTGAAGAAATCCAAAAGTTGAGCCAAGAACAATCCGAACTACCGTTTGACCCTGAAACAATTGTAGAAATGCTACTACCACATCTAACACGAAGACTGCTTCAGATGTTAAACCGCACCTTAGTTCTAGAACTTAATGTTGCTCGCTTACAAGGATTACTAAAAGGCGATACTCCGCAAGAGCGATTTCAAAGTTTTATAGAACGTCTTCGTCAACCCGATGTTGCTCTTTCTATCCTGCAAGAATATCCCGTCTTGGCTCGACAAATCTCTATTTGTGTTAATTATTGGGTTAGATTTAGTCTAGAGTTTCTTCAGCACTTAAGCGCGGACTGGGATGAGATTAAAGCTACATTCAGTCCCGATCGCGATCCTGGGTTGCTAGCAGAGGTGAATAGCAATGCTGGTGATATTCATCGTGGCGGACGTTCTGTGATGCTCCTAAAATTCAGTTCGGGGTTTCAATTAGTCTATAAACCAAGATCTCTAGCAGTAGATGTTCATTTTCAGCAACTCCTCACCTGGCTGAACCAGCGTGGCGATCTATTTTTCCGTACTATCAAGGTTCTAGATCGTACCACTTATGGTTGGCTGGAATTCGTCAAGACTCAAAGCTGCACGAAAAAAGAAGAAGTTCAACGCTTTTATGAACGTCAGGGCGGTTATCTCGCTCTACTTTATGCTCTACAAGCGACTGATTTTCACTCTGAAAACTTAATTGCTGTTGGGGAGCACCCAATTTTAATCGACCTAGAATCTCTCTTTCATCCGACCGTTGGAGAATTAGATACTTCCAAAGCCAACCTCCTGGCTGGCGATAAAATGGCTTACTCTGTTTTGGGTATAGGGTTATTGCCTAATCGGATTTGGGGAGACGATAAATCTGATGGTATCGATCTCAGTGGTTTAGGTAGCAAAGAAGGACAATTGACCCTTACTGAGATTCCTTATTGGGAAGAGGCGGGAACCGATCAAATGAGGTTGAAACGGAAGAAAATGGAGATGCCTGGAACCCAAAATCGACCAACTTTGAATGGTAATAACGTCAACCTACTAGATTATACAGAAGAAATTACTAATGGGTTCACTAATATCTATCAGTTACTTATAAGATATAGAGATGAATTACTTTCTGCTGATGGTCCCATCGCTGCTTTTGCTAAAGACGAAGTGCGGGTCATCATCCGTCCTACCCGCTTCTATGGTGTCTTATTAAACGAAAGTTTCCATCCCGATTTGTTACGAGATGCCCTAGAGCGCGATCGCCATTTCGAGCGATTGTGGTATTACGTTAAATACAAACCCAGTCTTAAGCAAGTAATTCCCGCAGAGCGTCAAGATCTGCTCCATGGAGATATTCCTATGTTCGTGAGCCGTCCAAACTCGCGGGATGTATGGAGTAGTTCAGGTCAGCAGATCGACGAACTGCTCAAAGAACCTAGTCTTGATATGGTATATCGTCGTCTCCAGCAGTTGGGCGATCTAGATATGGCACAACAACTGTGGTTTATCCGTGCTTCTTTAGCAACAGTACACTTAGGTTTAGATGAAGTTAATTTTCCCAGCTATCCGATTTTAGAGCCTCAGACTATTGTTGACCGCGAGCAACTAATAGCTGCTGCCCGTGTTATCGGCGATCGCCTAGATTTTTTAGCCATACGTGGCGAAGAAGATGCATCTTGGATTGGATTGACTTTTTCAGATGAGCCTGAGCCTCAATGGTTCCTAGTATCTTTAGGTCTTGATTTATATGATGGTTTACCTGGGATAATACTGTTTTTAGCTTATCTGGGTGCTGTTACAGAAGAAGAACGTTACACTAATCTGGCACGAGCAGCATTAATCACTGTCCGTTCTCAAATAGAGGAGTTTGGATCGGACTTCAAACAGATTGGAGCTTTTGGTGGCTGGGGAGGAATCATCTATACCCTAATCCATCTAGCGGTATTGTGGAATCAACCAGATCTACTGACTGAAGCGGAAAAGGTAGTTGAATATCTTCCCGATTTGATTGAGCAAGATACACAGTTTGGCATTATCAGTGGTGCTGCTGGATGTATTAGCAGTTTGCTAGCTCTGTATAGATGTAAACCTGCCAAGGATACTCTTAATGTCGCAATTAAATGTGGCGATCTACTCATCGCCCGTGCTGAAATGCTGGCCCATGGTATTGGTTGGATTTGGGAAAATGGGAGCTTTAAATCAAAACAACCACTGACAGGTTTTTCTCATGGCGCAGCTGGAATAGCATCGTCATTACTAGAATTGGCAGCAGTGACAGGCGAGCAACGTTTTGCCACTACAGCTTTAGCTGCTATTGAGTACGAGCGAAGCCAATTCCTCCCTGAAGCAGAAAATTGGATAGATTTACGTCATTTTACCAATACAGTACTAGAAGAAAGGAGAAAACGGTCTGGTTCTTGTCGGTGTGCTTGGTGTCATGGGGCTCCAGGGATCGGTTTAGCTCGCTTGCGTAGTCTTTCCCAGCTTGATAATCCCGAAATCCGTGCCGAGATTGATACAGCCCTGAAAACTACTATAGCTAAGAGATTTGGTACGAATCACTCTCTTTGTCATGGCGATCTAGGTAACTTGGAATTGTTGTTGCAAGCCAGTTTAACCTTAGACGATCCCCAATGGAAAAAACAAGCTAAACGTTTTGCAGGAATCGTCCTCGGAAGTATCAATAAAAATGGCTGGCTTTGTAGCGCACCTTCGGGATTAGAGACCCCTGGTTTAATGACTGGATTAGCGGGTATTGGGTATGGATTGCTACGGTTAGCAATACCAGAATACATTCCCTCAATTTTAGTATTAGAACCTCCAAAGGTTAGGAATGAGAATTTTATTATCTACACAAGTTGACTTTCCTAAGCTCGCTATTATTTGAGTTATTTAGATAAAGTTCTGCACTTTATTTGGTCCTCATTCCTTAATAGCGCATTAGAAAAGATTTTTCTGAGCAAGCAGTGAGATAATACCAATTTTTTGATTAATTTATGCCGCAAATTCAATATTGAGTACTCAATACTCAGCTTGTAATAGAAGCTGAGTTATTTTCTCAATTGAATTTAAGGAGAAAAACTATGTCCCAAATTGACGAAATAAAAATGACTGGCTTAATTACCAAGGCAGTTATTAATGTCAAGTTACGACGAAACCAGGCTTCGGTATTTAAGTTACCTGAATTCACCTGAATTAAATCCTGAATCTGACTCAACAATTTCGCTTCAAAATTGAGGATTCTTTTAATAGAAGGCAAACATCAAGCTTTCTAGTAAGAAATGAGCAAGTAATAGTTTGAAACACATGAAATACCATCTGGTTAAACAGCATAGCGAAGAAGACTGCGGTGCTGCTTGTCTGGCTTCTATTACCAAACATTATGGTCGTGTCTTTACCATCAGTAGTATCCGAGAAAAGGTAGGAACCGGACAACAAGGAACTAATCTTTTAGGACTAAAACAAGGAGCGCAAAATCTTGGTTTCAATGGGCGGGCAGTTAAAGCACCTTTAGAGGAAATTGACAAAAACAGCATTCCTTTACCAGCTATTATTCACTGGAAAGGCTATCACTGGGTAGTTTTATATGGCAAAAAAGGGAAAAAATACGTGGTTGCCGATCCTGGTGTTGGGATTAGATATCTAGAAAAAAAATGGCTGGCAGAAGCTTGGACAGATCGGGTAATGTTGCTACTCGAACCAGATCCAGTGCGCTTTTTTACCCAACCAGATGAAAAGGAGAAAATTGGCGGTTTTAATCGTTTTCTCAAGCGAGTTTGGCCCTATCACGGTATTCTGAGTCAAACTTTACTGCTCAACTTTTTTTTGGGCTTACTTTCTTTAGCTTTCCCTTTTTTAATGCAAATCCTCACCGATGATGTGTTGGTTCGCGGTGATACTCAGTTATTAACTAGAGTGGCAATTGCCGTAATTGTGATGCATTTAGTTAGTAGTAGTCTCAGGTTAGCCCAATCTAATTTGGTTGCTCATTTTTCCCAACGGTTGCAACTAGGATTAATCTTTGAATTTGGCAGGCAGATTTTACGCTTACCTTTGACTTATTACGAAACTCGTCGCAGTGGAGAAGTTGTCAGTAGGTTAGAAGATATCCGACAAATTAATCATGTAGTTTCTGAAGCTGTGGTTAGTTTACCAAGTCAATTTTTTATCGCCCTAATTTCCATAGGGGTGATGTTATTTTACAGCGTTCAATTGACTATTGTAGCTGGCGTGATCGCAGTTTTAATGACCCTTTCAACAGTAGTATTCTTACCTACTCTTCAGCAAAAGATTCGCAATGTCATAGTTTTGTCTTCGGAAAACCAAGGCGTTTTAGTAGAAACTTTCAAAGGTGCAATTACCCTAAAAACTACTGCTGCTGCACCTCAATTTTGGGAAGAATTTCAAAACCGTTACAGTCGTGAGGCTAACTTTAGCTTTCGGACTATTCAGATTAGTTTCATCAATAATATTTTCTCTAACTTAGTATCCAGTATTGGTACTATTGCTTTGCTGTGGGTGGGTAGCAGTTTGGTAATTAGTGAGGAATTAACGATTGGAATGCTATTGGCATTTAACAGTATTAATGGTAATTTTACTACTTTTGTTAAAAGTGCGATCGGCTTTGTCGATGAATTCGCCCGCGCTAAAACCGCTACTCAACGCCTTACTGAAGTTATCGATGCTACTCCAGAAACACCAAATGATGTCCAAAAATCTTGGGCAGAAATTGACGGCGGTAGCAATATTATTTGCGACAATCTTAACTTTCATCATCCGGGCAGAGTCGATCT